>NZ_JBFRGE010000002.1:0-176924 GCF_052115185.1 Paenibacillus sp. 2TAB19
GCTTAAGAATGGTGAGAACGACGATGGTGGAGGGAGCGGGCGGCGGTGTAGAAAGAATAGGCTGTGAAATACAGCTTATCGGCACAAACATAGGCTACTTGAGGGGTAATAAGCTGTGAAATGCAGCTTAWGAATGGTGAGAACGACRATGGTGGAGGGAGCCGACGGCGTTGGACATAGAGTAGGCTGTGAATTGCATCTTATTGGTACAAACATAGGCTACTTGAGGGAAAATAAGCTGTGAAATGCAGCTTATGAATGGTGAGAACGACGATGGTGGTGGGAGCGGGGCGCCAACAGGCAAGCATCAAGTGCATCAACAATAAAAAAGCGCCTCAGCCGCTCGAATGAGCAGTCAAAGCGCTTTTCAATCAAGATCAACCTACACTTGGAACGCGCGCACGGATGCTCTAACCAATGAAATGAAGCGAGGGCGGGCTTGCTCGGCTACACGAACGACTTGCTCATGAGTGAGCGGCTCAAGCTCTTCGCTGATCGCCATATCCGTTATGCATGTAATGCCTACTGCGCGAATGCCGCAGTAGTTGGCTGCGATAACCTCTGGCGCAGTCGACATGCCCACGGCATCGGCTCCCCATCCAGCCATCATAGCGAGTTCAGCAGGGGTGCAATATGTTGGTCCGGATATGCTGACGTATACGCCCTGCTGCAATGGAATATTCAGCTCGGCGGCTTGAGCAGCAACGATGGAACGGAGCTCCCGGTTGTACGCTTGCGACATATCGGGGAAACGAGGGCCAAGCTCGCCGATATTTGCTCCCATTAAAGGATTACTGCCTGTATTGTTAATGTGGTCGGTAATTAACATGAGATCCCCGGCAGAGAAGGCGCGGTTCATGCCGCCGGCCGCATTCGTAACGAGCAGCGTTTCGATTCCGAGCTGCTTCATGACATAGACAGGGAAGACGACTTCTTTCATCGAATAACCTTCATAATAGTGGAAGCGGCCTTTCATGACGAGAACGCTCTTGCCTTCCAGCTCTCCGATGATAAGCTCACCGGAATGCCCCTCAACCGTCGAAACCGGGAAATGCGGAATTTCACCATAAGGAATGACGATGGCGTCTTTCACTTCATCGGCCATTACGCCTAGGCCGGAACCAAGAATCATGCCGATCTGAGGCGGTGCTTGCAGCTTGCCGCGGATGTAGGCAGCCGCTTCTTTTATTTTGACTAACATATTGTCCATAGGGCTATAATGCCTCCTTACTCGATTTGGAATGCTTTGACAGCATCATTATCATAGCGTAACGCGCGAGTAAAAGTAAACCGCTGAGGGATGCAGGCCAGCCGCGTTGTTGTTTCGCTGAATCGTTCGTATTATGATAAGTAGCAGAAGTAGCAGAAGTAGCAGAAGTAGCAGACGTATCGAAACGCCGCCAATAGGGACAGGCTAGATGAATCGGAGGAATGACGATGAGCATAAAAACGAATTATACGCCGGAGCAAGTAGCTTCAATGATTGACCATACGCTGCTGAAGGCGGACGCGACTAGTAATGAAGTGGTTCAGCTATGCAAGGAGGCCAAGCAATATCAATTTGCAACCGTATGTGTAAATGCGGGCTGGGTGTCGCTTGCGGCTAGCGAGCTAGCCGGATCGGGCGTTGGAATTACGACGGTAGTCGGTTTTCCGTTAGGCGCGACAAGCACGGCATCCAAAGCGTTCGAAGCGAAACAAGCGATTGAGGACGGAGCGACAGAGGTCGATATGGTTCTTAATATCGGGTTGTTAAAGTCGGGGGACAACGATGGCGTGCGACGCGACGTTGAAGGCGTCGTCGCGGCATGCAAGGGGAAAGCGAAGCTGAAGGTGATTCTGGAGACGGGCTTGCTGACGGATGAAGAGAAGGTTACCGCATGCGAGCTGTGCAAGCAAGCGGGCGCTGACTTCGTGAAGACGTCGACGGGCTTCGGCAAGGGCGGAGCGACGGTGGAAGATATTGCGCTTATGCGTCGTACGGTCGGTCCGGACATAGGCGTTAAGGCGTCCGGGGGAGTAAGAGACCTGGAAACTGCATTGCAAATGTTCGCGGCAGGAGCAACAAGAATCGGCGCCAGCTCGAGCATTGCCATTGTAACCGGCGGCAAGGGCGAGGGTTACTAAGACTCCAATTAGCGAAGCGAATAATCAAAAAAGGCAAACCGTCTCTATTCGAAGCTTGCTTCGAGAGAGCTCGGTTTGCCTTTTTTGCGTTATATTACGATTCGCAAGCGATCGTCAGATTAGCGTGAAGCTCCTGTCCGGCCTCCAGCAGCACAAGCTCCTCTTGGCGGTTAAGCTCACCCGTCATCGCCATCCAAGGCTCGACGCAGATGAACGGCTTGCCGCTCACCGACCAGAGAACGACGTATTTGAATATATCGTCGTACGTCATTCTCACGCGAACATCGCCGGCAACCGGGAAGGCGATCTCGCGTTGCTTCGCATCGAGCAGCGTGACGGATTCAACCAAGCCTTCTAGATCGAATTCGCCCTCGAACGGTTTAGTGACATTGTCATTATAGTCGAGATATTGCGTAGCATCCGTATCATATACAAGCGACTTGCCGTCTTCGATTGCAAAGTAGGGGTGGAAGCCGGCATAGAACGGCATCGTCCTGTCCGTGCTTAGATTGCGGTATTGCTGGCGCGTATGCAGCTTGCCGTCCTTGAGCGCATAAGTGAACAGCAGCTCGAATTCGAACGGGAAGGAAACAAGCGTCTGCTCATTGCTGCGCAGCCTGATCGTAATGGAGGCTTCGCCTTCCTCGCTCGTGCTGATAACGTCCCAAGGGGACGTACGCGCTACGCCGTGATTGGCCATGCTGTAAGCCTGTCCAWCCCACTCATAGGATTGATTCTCCAGTTGCCCGCAGATCGGGAATAGAATCGGATTGCCGCCCCTAATGTTAGCGGTCGGATGCTCGAAGGTTGGTTTGTCCAAATAAAACAATTCATAGCCGTTCAATTGACAGCCGATAACGATTCCGCCTCGCTCGGGGCATACAATGATACGCGATACCGTGCTTTGCTCCGTCAGCTCATAGATCGTATAGGTGTCCACGTAGCTGCGTACTCCATAGTTGCTCACTAACATAACCTCCATATGTACATGCTAAATGTGATAAAAAACGTATAGACAAAGCATACCATAGCATTGTTCTTGAACACCACATCACTCATACAGCGAATGGGGGCTTCGCCTTCATGGACAGGAAACCTTCCCCTCTATTAGTCTGCATAGCTCTCACACATGGAATACGGGTTTGAGATTGGGCGTTTCTATTAAATCATTCATCTACGCCATTCCGAGTTACGAGAATAGTATGTTATTAGCTTCAAGAGAAGGGCAGGTGAAAGATTATGTCAAACTGCAGACAATTTGGAAACAACGTCGCCGGCGCTGGTTCGAACAACTTTGGATCTAACTCCAAAGTTAACTCGATCCTTGCTATTCTTCGCAATGTTAGCTTGGGACAAACGATCACAGTTGGAACAGACAGCGGCAACTTTACAGGCAGATTCGCTGGTATTGAGAACGGAAATGTTCTTTTAACAACAACAACTGGTGCTCTCGTTTTTATCCCTCTTCGCCAAATTAACTTTATCTCTATCCCGTAATGATAACAATCGATCCCTGCATCTGAAAAAAACGGCATCCGTGCTGTCGCCCCTCCGAGCGACGGCGCGGTTGTTCGCCGTTCATACCTTAATGGCGGTAATCGAGGCCACACGTACATAAAATATTGCGTTTTTATCCGTTACGATCACGACCGTATCGTCTCGAACGCCCTGATATTTTCCTTCTACCGACGTTTTGCCGAAATAGACCCGTATCGTGCTTCCGAGCTTTACCCACTGCAATATTCTCACCTTAAGGCCTCCCAAGAAGGCATACGAGACAAGTGAGAGTATTTCGCATACCAATTTTCATTTGTTGTATTGTATGCAGGCGGAGCCCGTATGCTCTTAGACGCTACGCTATATCGTGACCTCAGGAAATAATTCAACTAAAAAGCGATAATTACAAATGGGCAGAAGCGGGGGACGGCCTTATAATGAGCTATATAAGCAGAAGATACCCCTGAGACTTTGAGGTGACGGCTCCATGTATAAGCTATTGATTGTGGATGACGAGGCGCTCGTTCGCGAAGCGATTCAGGAGGGCATGAATTGGGAAAGCATGGGGCTCGTCTGTGCGGGCACTTGCGAGGACGGCATTGAAGCGCTGGAATTCATCGAGCGCGAGAAGCCGGATATCGTCATGACCGATATCGGAATGCCGTTCATGAACGGCATCGAGCTGACGCGCGAGCTCTCCGTTCGTTACCCGGACATCAAGGTTATTATTCTGACCGGGTACGATGAATTCGAGTACGCCCAGCAGGCGCTTAAGATGAAGGTTGCCGACTATATTATGAAGCCGGTTACCGCTATGGAAATGGAAGAGATACTCGTCAGGATTGCCGGACAGATGGATATGGAGAATAAGCAAAAAAGAGATTACGAAAGATTAGAGCAGCAATTGAATGAAAGCATGCCGCTCTTGAAGGAGCGCTTCCTTGAGCGGCTTGTCACCTCCTCGATGACGGCGAAGCAGAGAAGCGAGAGTTATGACTATTTTCAGATCGCTTGGAGCGGACCGTTCTTGGTCGAGCTGGCCGTCGACGTCGACGAGCTTGAATTGAAGCTGCCGTCGACGCCTTCCGACGATGAGCTGTTCCGATTCGCCATCTRTAATATTACGAAGGAAGTCATGGAGAGATATGCAGGGGCGGAGGTGTTTCGCGACCGCGAAAATCGTGTGCTTGTCTTGTTGTCGGGTTCCGATTCCGAGGCGCTCCGCGAGGAAGCGGGCGCAGCAGCGGAACAGATTCATGCCGCAATTACCGCTTATTTGCCGCTTAAAGCGTCAATCGGAATCGGCCATATATGCAAGCAAGAGGATAACATCGCGCTTGCGCATCGATCGGCGTTGTCCGCGCTCGTCTACCGCTTCGTTATCGGGACGAACGAAATCATTCGCATCTCGGACATGGAACGGCGGGAGAAGCCGGCGATGCTGTCTGCCGTCGCATGGGAGAATGAGCTCATTACGAAGCTGAAGACGGGGACGCCTCAGGATATGGACGAGTGGATAAGCAGGCTGTTCGGGACGTTCCGGAACCGGATTTTCTCGCTCGACGTTTGTTATATTTATTTGCAGCGCTTCGTGCTTACGCTTATGCATACGCTCTACGAGATGGGAGCCGATACCGATACGATATTCGGGGAAGCGGCAAATCCGATTGCCGAGATGGGGCAGCTTGCTTCATTGAATGAGCTCGAGAGCTGGATGAAGGAGCTGTGCGGCAAGTCGGTAACGATCATCCGCAGTATGCGGGAGGATCACAGCATGCTGCAGATCGAGAAGGCGATGGCCTACGTGAAGCAGCATTATACGGAACCGGAGCTTTCGTTAAAGACGGTATGCACTCATATATCCATGAGCACGAGCTACTTCAGCACCCTTTTCAAAACAAATATGGGCAAGACGTTCGTGGAATACGTCATTCACGAGCGAATGGAGAAAGCGAAGGAGCTGCTCAAGCTCACCGCCATGCGAAGCTATGAAATCGCTTACGCGGTAGGTTACAGCGATCCGCAATATTTCAGCAGCGCGTTCAAGAAACATACGGGGGATACGCCTACGGAATTCCGCGGCAAGATGTTGGGAGGCGAAGGATGAAGCTCGCGTCCTTCTTGCGTTTTCGAAGCATGCAGACGAATATGGTGCTCGCGTTTGTGCTGCTCATTCTGATGACTATCGTTATCATGAGCGTTGTTTCTTATTTCCTGTCGGAGGATGCCGTACAATCGAATGCGAAGACCTATACGACGGAACTTGTGAAKCAAGTGAACAACAATATTAAATCGTACGTGAACGGCATGAAGTATATTTCCGACCTGGTCGACGGCAACCCGTATGTGCAGCAGTATATGTCGGGGAAGGCAGAGGACGACCCTGAGAAGGAACGGGAGCACAAGCAGGCTGTTGCCGATTTCCTCGAATCGATGGCTGTGTCGCGCGCCGATATTTCGTCGGTGAGTCTATTCGGCTACAATGGACAATTCGTGCCTGGCAACAAGGAGCTGGAGCTCAACCCATTCATAGATATTCCGAGTCTTACCTGGTACCGCAGCGCTCAGGAAGCGGGAGGCGAATACGTCATTTCTCCTTCGCACGTTCAGCCGGTATTCAAGGATAAATATCCTTGGGTTGTCTCATTGAGCATGGAGCTGACGAGCAGAGAGAGCGGAACGAAGTTCGGCATCTTCTTGATCGACCTGAACTTCAGCGTCATGAACGATATGCTGCAGGACATTCGACTGGGTCAGCGAGGGTATTTGTTCATCGTTAATTCGGAGGGACAGATCGTCTATCACCCTCAGCAGCAGCTTATCTACAGCAAGCTGAAGACGGAGAAAATTCAAGAGGTGCTTCAAATCGAGAACGGCACGTTCATGAGCGGAGAAGGCGGCAACCGCAAAATGTACACGGTGCAGGAATCCGACTTCGGGTGGAAAATCGTTGGCGTCTCCTATGTCAGCGAGCTGGTCGGCAATCAGAATAAGATGCGGCTGTCCATTATTGTGCTGGGGCTCGTCTGCATCGTTATTGCGATCATCATTTCCTTGTTCGTGTCGCAGCGGGTAAGCCAGCCGATCAAGCAGCTGCAGGGCTATATGAAAGAAGTGGAGAAGGGCAACTTCGACATTCAAGTCCCCGTCCCGACGACAATCGAGATCGGCAGGCTGGCGCGGGCGTTCAACATGATGGTTGGCCGAATCAAGGAGCTGATGTCCCAGGTCGTCAGGGATCAGGAGCTGAAGCGAAGAAGCGAGATTAACGCGCTGCAAGCGCAGATCAATCCTCATTTTCTCTATAACACGCTGGATTCTATCATTTGGATGGCCGAGAGCAAAAAATCACAGGAGGTCGTACTCATGACCTCTGCGCTTGCCAAGCTGTTCCGGGCTTCGATCAGCAAGGGGGAGGAGCTCGTCACGATCGAGACGGAGCTTGAGCATATTACGAACTACCTGAAGATCCAGAAGATGCGTTACAAGAACAAGCTGGACTATCGTATCGAGACGGATGAATCGGTGAGCCAGTACAAGACGATTAAGCTGATTCTGCAGCCGATTGTCGAGAACGCGATTTATCATGGGATTAAGATGAAGCGCGGTCCTGGACTCATCACCATATATTCGGAAGAGACCGCTACCGATGTGCTTCTGATCGTTGAGGACAACGGGAACGGGATGGAAGAGGAGAAGCTTGCTAAGCTGTTAACCCAGCAATACGAGGGAGAAGCGGGCAAAGGCGTTGGCGTGGGCAATGTACACGGGCGGCTCAAGCTTTACTTCGGCGCGCAATACGGGCTTTCGTATACGAGCAAACCGGGCGAAGGTACAACGGTAACGATACGGTTGCCTAAGCATCCCCMGTTATAGGAGGCAGCATAAGATGATCTGGAAGTATAAACGAACATTGGCCATTATCTTGCTGCTGCTGATAGCTGCAKCTGGTGTGGCTTACTGGGGGCAAGGGTTGTCGAGCAGGGATCCGGTCGATATTACGGTTATTATTAAGTCGACGGACGCTTCGATTGAGTTCTGGGAAGTGCTAATCGACGGAGTTCAGGAGGCTGCCCAGGAATTCGAAGCGAATGTGAAGGTGACCGGTTCCAAAACGGAAACAGATGTCGATGAGCAGATTGCGCTCGTCGAGCAGGCGATTGGGGAGAAGCCGGATGCGATCGTGCTTGCCGCCAATGATTTTGACCGTCTAGTCCCTATAGCCGAGAAGGTCAGGAGCAAAGGAATCAAGCTCATCATTGTCGATTCGGGAATAAATTCCGATGCGGCCCATAGCAGCGTTGCGACGGACAACGTGAATGCCGGCCAGAAGGCAGGCGAGATGATGCAAAGCCAGATTAACGGGCAAGCCAAGGTCGCTATTATCAGTTATGTCAAAAATGCCGCCTCGCACATCGATCGGGAGAAGGGTGTCCGTTCGATACTGGGGAACAATTCGAATATTGAATTGCTTCCTACGTATTATGTGGAGGGATCGGAGCAGAACGCTTACCTCATGGCCAAGGAAATCTTGCAGTCGCAGCAGGATGTCGTCGGCATCATTGGGTTGAACGAGCCGACGACGGTTGGTGCGGGCAGGGCTATCCAGGAAATTGGTGGGAAGGACAAGGTTACATTGGTCGGCTTCGACAGTTCGGTTAACGAAATTATGCTGCTGGACGAAGGCGTTATGAAGGCGACGGTTATCCAGCGGCCTTTTCAAATGGGATATTTGAGCATGAAGACGGCCATTGACGCAGTTAGAAATAAATCGGTGCCGAAGTCTATCGATACAGGCTCTTTGGTTATTACGAAACAGAATATGTACGAGGAGGAAAATCAGAAGCTGCTGTTTCCTTTCGTTACGAACTAGCAGAACCTTTTTGGGGGTTCTGTTTTTTTGTTTTAACACCCAAAATTATTCGACTTTTACAGAAAGAAATCACATGTAAGGGGACGGTGAAGATATGCAAAAATAGAGACACATCAGGAATCAATTAGCGATAAGGAGGGGCAGGGATGGAGCAGACGATTGTTCGCATGGAAGGCGTAGAGAAGCATTTCGCTGGCGTTCATGCCTTGAAGAGCTGCCGATTCGAGCTTCGTGCCGGCGAGGTTCACGCGCTTGTCGGCGAGAACGGCGCGGGCAAGTCGACGATGATGAAGGTGCTGACCGGCGTCTACCGGATGGATGAAGGAAGCATCGTCTACAAAGGCCAGGACGTGCAAATCGCAGATACGAGAGCTGCCCAGAAGCTGGGAATCGGAATGATTCATCAGGAGCTTAATCTGGCTCAAGATTTGACGGTAGCCCAGAACATTTTTATCGGCAAGGAGCCGCGAGGAAAGCTTCGCTTTTGGCTCGATGACAAGGAGATGAATAGGCAGACCGCCTTGCTGCTGAAGCAGATGAAGCTGGACATCGATCCGACGACGCCGGTGTCGAAGCTGACGGTAGCCAAGCAGCAGATGGTGGAGATCATCAAAGCGATCTCTTACGATTCTCAGGTGCTTATAATGGACGAACCGACGGCCGCGCTAAGCGACTCCGAGATCGATGAGCTGTTCCGCATGATTGCGCAGCTGAAGGAGAAGGGTGTCGGCATCGTCTACATCTCCCATCGGATGGCGGAGCTGAAGCGAATTACGGACCGGATTACGGTCATGCGTGACGGCACGTATATCGACACCGTCGATACAGCCGCTGTCAGCATCGACCGAATCATTGCGATGATGGTCGGGAGGGAAATCTATCAACCTGCGAGGCCAGACAGGCAAGCCGCAGAGCAGCTTGAGAAAGTGCTCGAGGTTCGGGGACTGTCGCGAAAGAACGTGCTTCATGATGTCAGTTTCTCGCTGGCTAAGGGAGAAATTCTGGGCGTCGCGGGACTGGTCGGAGCAGGTCGAACGGAGACCGCACGCGCGATCTTCGGCGCTGATCCGATCGATGCCGGCGAAATCTACGTGCACGGCCGCAAGGTGCGCATAACCGGGCCGCATCAAGCGGTAAAGCACGGCATCGGTTATTTGTCCGAGGATCGGAAGCACTACGGCTGCCTGCTGGATATGGATGTGAAGACGAACATAGCGCTTGCGGCGCTTGGCCGATTCAAGAATGCGCTCGGCTTCATGAGCGACAGGCGGATGGCTCGAATATCAGATCAAGTCATCGACGATTTGCGCGTGAAGACGCCGGGAATCGCACAGAAGATGAAGTTCCTGTCCGGCGGCAACCAGCAGAAGGTTATTATCGGCAAATGGCTGACGCGGGATTGCGATATTCTCATCTTCGACGAGCCGACACGAGGAATCGATATTGGGGCCAAAAACGAAATTTATAAGCTGCTGGAAGGTCTAGCGGCGGAGGGCAAGTCGATTATAATGATCAGCTCGGAGCTGCCTGAGATTCTGCGGCTGAGTCACCGTATTGTTGTGATGTGCGAAGGCAGAATTACGGGAGAGCTTATGAATGATCAACATGCCTCGCAAGAAAGGATTATGACGTATGCGACAGATCGAGTCAGCTAAGCGCCAGGCAGAAGGGGGATATCTTGCAATGAGAAATGCTACAATGGCCGGCGGCGTCAAACCAAAGTTCGCCATTCAATCCGGACTGCAGCAATTATTGGCATTCGGCAGCTTAATTCTATTAATTGTTTTTTTCTCCATCGCGTCGAGCAATTTTTTCGTATTCTCTAACCTGGTCGGCATTCTGCTATCGACTGCGGTAATCGGTGTACTCGCGCTTGGATCGACGTTCGTTATCGTTACAGGCGGCATCGATCTGTCGGTAGGTACGGTAATGACGCTCTGTTCGGTCATGACAGGGGTATTCATTACGATGTGGGG
Source organism: Paenibacillus sp. 2TAB19 (assembly GCF_052115185.1). Lineage (NCBI taxonomy): Bacteria > Bacillati > Bacillota > Bacilli > Caryophanales > Paenibacillaceae > Paenibacillus > Paenibacillus sp. 2TAB19. Next base: position 10,474 of record NZ_JBFRGE010000002.1, read on the forward strand.
GCTGCCGGTGTGGGTCGGCATCCTCGGCGGATTGCTTACCGGGGCCGTATGCGGAATGATGTCCGGGCTCGTGATTGCGAGGTTAGGCATACCGCCTTTCATTGCCACGCTGGCGATGATGATGATTGCCAAAGGGCTGGCGCTTGTTATCTCGGGCACGAAGCCGGTGTACTTCACGGAGACGCCTGTATTTATGAAGATCTCGCAAGGCTCACTGCTGGGAGCCGTCATTCCCGGCTTCGATATTCCGAATGCCGTTCTTATTTTCTTCCTCGCTGCGATTATCGGAAGTCTTCTGCTCTCCCGAACGATTGTGGGCCGTTACAACTTCGCAATCGGCAGCAACGAAGAGGCGACGCGCCTCTCCGGTGTCAATGTGCGCAATTGGAAAATCGCCATCTATACGATTACCGGCACATTCACAGGTATAGCCGGCATTCTAATGGCTTCGCGCCTCAATTCGGCGCAGCCGTCGCTCGGCATGGGCTACGAGCTGGAAGCAATCGCGGCGGTTGTCATCGGCGGCACATCGCTTAGCGGCGGGAAGGGCACGATCATCGGCACAGTCATCGGAGCATTAATTATGAGCGTCCTGACCAATGGGCTTCGCATTCTGTCCGTACCGCAGGAGTGGCTGACGGTCGTTGTCGGCTTTGTAATCCTGCTCGCTGTCTACGCGGATAACTTGCGCCGGCGCAAAGCTTAACGGCAACAACCATTCAATAACCATTCATTCAAACAAAGGGGTAGTGAACAATGAAAAAGGGTTTGTTTATGTTGGTACTCGCGATTGTTATGGTCATTAGCGCATGCGGTTCGAACGGCAATGGAGGCAACAGCGGGAATAATGGCAATGAGCCGGCGGCAACGACCGCACCCAAGACGGAGACGGATAACGGCGGCAAGGATGCGCAAGCGGAGAAAATGTACATCCCGATCGTATCCAAAGGCTTTCAGCATCAATTCTGGCAAGCGGTGAAGAACGGAGCGGAGAAGGCTGCTGCTGAACTGGGCGTAGAAATCACGTTCGAAGGACCGGAAACAGAGTCGCAGGTCGATAAGCAGCTGGAAATGCTGCAGGTCGCGCTGGATAAGAAACCGAGCGCAATCGGTTTCGCTGCCCTCGACAGCCAAGCTTCCATTCCGCTGCTGCAGAAAGCGAAGGATGCCGGTATTCCGGTCATCGCATTCGACTCGGGCGTGGACAGCGACATTCCTTCCAGTCTCGTCACAACGGACAACGTTGCCGCAGCGGGCATGGCCGCGGACAAGATGTCTGAGCTGATTGGCGGAGAAGGAGAAATAGCGGTTATCGTTCACGACCAGACGAGCCGCACGGGCATCGACCGCCGCGACGGCTTCGTGAACCGAATCAAGGAGAAATATCCGAACATCAAGATCGTCGACATTCAATATGGCGGCGGCGATCATTTGAAGTCGACCGACCTTGCGAAGGCGATTATGCAGGCGCATCCGAATCTGAAAGGGTTCTTCGGTGCTAACGAGGGATCGGCAATCGGTGTTATCAACGCCGTAACGGAAATGAAAGCCGAAGGGAAAATTACCGTTATTGGCTACGATTCCGGCAAAGCGCAAATTGACGCAATCAAGAGCGGTTTGATGGCTGGGGCCATTTCGCAGAACCCTGTCGGCATCGGCTATGAAACGGTCAAAGCAGCCGTGGCAGCGTCCAAAGGCGAGACAGTGGCGGCGAAGATCGACAGCGGTTTCGTCTGGTTCGACAAGACGAATATCGATAGCGAGGAAGTTAGAGCCGTTATTTACGAGTAACCCATATAATCAGAACGACAGCAAAGAAGCTGCAGACACGCGCCYGATGCGCGGTTCTGCAGCTTCTTTCTTGCTGTCTTTATTATTATTGAGCAGCTGTGCCAGCGTCTGCTTGAGCAGGCGGCGGCGTCGGCATTGTATTCGAGATCTTCGCTTTCTCGCGAATTTCAGTCATCCATGCTTGGGACAGGCCGCTTGCTTCTTGAGCGACAAGCGTCTTACGAATTTCTTCTTTCTTCTCGTCGAGTGCTGGGTACGTACCCAATTTCTCTTCCGTTTTCTTGATTATGTGGAAGCCGAAGCTCGATTGAACAACGCCGCTCAGCTCGCCGACTTTCAGTGCGAAGGCTGCTTCGCCGAAGGCAGGGTCCATGTCAGCCTTCTTGAAGAAGTCAAGGTCTCCGCCGTTTGCTGCCGAAGCAGTATCCGTCGATTTTTCCTTGGCAACGGTAGCGAAATCCGCGCCGCCTTTCAATTGAGCAAGGATAGCATCCGCTTCTTCTTGCGTCGCTACTAGGATATGCGATGCGCGAATCGTTGTTGGCGTATCCGTGAACGTATCTTTGTTCGCTTCGAAGTATTGGGATATTTCTTCATCCGTTACTTCTGTCTTAGGCTCTAGAATCTTCGAAATCGTCAATTGGAACTTCGTATCGCGAGTCAGGCTTTCTTCCGTCATGCCGTATTGCGACAATACGGATTGGAATTCCTCAGGCGTGCCAAAGTTGGCTTTGATTTTCTCGATCTCAGCAGTAATCTCTGCGTCCGTTACTTTCACGCCGGCTGCATCCGCTTCTTGCTGTATCAGCTCTTCTGTAATCAGGTTGTCCAATGTAGTTGGACCGCCTGCATCTACGAGCGCGTCATACAGCCTGCTCTGCGGGATATCTTGTCCATTGACGGTTGCAACAGAGCCGCCATTGCTTCCGAATGGAGGCTTGATCAGAACAATGACGAGCGCAACAGCCAATATGGCGGATACGATCATCCATCCTTTGCCGCCGCCAGTCTTTGGCGCGTCGGATACTTGTCCCGCTGCGTTCAGAGGTACAACTTCTGCAGTTGCCGCGGCTTGTTGCTCCGCATCAGCCTCATAGGCTTCCTCCGCTTCTTTCTCCAGGTCGATATCCTCTTGACCTTCAACTTGCTCGAACAGCTCGTCCTGCTGTTCGTTCTCTTGCGTGAATTGCTCTTCCTTCGCAGCCGTTACTTTTTCTTCGTCTTTTTTGGACTGCGATTCATTGTTATTCATTGGATAAACTCCCTTCAATCTTCCTGTCATTTACCTACTATAACAAATCGTTTAGCAAAATACCTTAATCTAAAATAAAAATATTGCTTGCAACAATTGTCGTTTCATATTAATTGTATAGTATGTAAGACATGCTGTTGACGAGTTAACAGCTTTACGGAGGGATCAATTGTTCATACTGCGAGGGTATTATGACGGCTGGATTGTAACATTGTCATTTTTGATAGCGCTATTCGTAGCTTATTCCGCGCTTAATCTCACATTTAAAATAACGAGTACCTCAGGGAAATCGCAATTGGGTTGGCTTGCTGCGGCTTCTTTCGTCATGGGCAGCGGCATTTGGGCGATGCATTTCGTCRGCATGCTTGCTTTCCATTTGGAGCTTCCTGTTCATTATGATGTCCGCGAGACTAGTATTTCCGTTTTTGCCAGTATTATCGGTTCATTTGCCGCATTTTATTTGACGATGACAAGGCAAGCAACGAAGCGGCGGCTAGCGCTTGGCAGCCTCATCATGGGGGCTGGCATTGTTGCGATGCACTTCATCGGTATGTCCGCTATGCGCGCGCCAGCCACAACAATTACCTACAAGCCGCTTATATGGGCGGCGGCGGCTTTGTTTGCCGTCGTTGCTTCGTACGCTGCGCTGTATATTTTCACGAAGTTTCGCCGAGACACGAACCGGGGCTGGCCGAAGTGGGGGGCATCCGCATTAATGGGATTGGCGGTTTGCGGGATGCACTATACGGGCATGAGCGCGGCTGAGTTCTGGTGCGGCGACGATGAGCTGTTAATGAGGGTTTCGAAAGTTGGAGTCGACCTCGTATTGCTTATTTCGATTACCCTTGTGATGCTTATGATTATGATGGTTACCTGGATTGCGCTTTACGTGGATCGGACGCTGCTGGAGCGTATGGCTTTCAGCGATCCGCTTACGGGTTTGCATAATCGGCATGCGATGAATCATCATTTTGACCAAAAGCTCGGAGATTCATCTCAAAGCGCGGTGCTCTTCCTCGATCTCGATCAGTTCAAGCTCATAAATGATACACTTGGCCATGACATAGGCGATCTGCTTATCCAAGAGGTGGCTTCTCGTTTGCAGAAGTTTCTTGGACAGGACAGATATGTGTTCAGGCTTGGGGGCGATGAGTTTCTGCTGTTGGTTAATGAGATGAAGCAAGAGGCGATAGAAACGATGGCGCTGCTTATATTAGAAGAAATACGAAAAGTATATGTTCTGGAGGGCAACGAACTGTACATCACAGGCAGTATCGGTATCAGCTACGCGCCGCAGCATGGCAAGGATCGTTCGACCCTGCTGAAGGCAGCCGACACGGCGATGTACCAGGCTAAGCGTCTTGGCAAAAATCAATTCTGCTCCTTCAATATCGACTTGGAACAGAAGCTGATCCGCAGAATGGAGATTGAGAAGGGGCTGCGAAGCGCGCTTGCTTCCGAGCAGCTCGCTTTGCATTACCAGCCGAAGTGGAATTCGGAACGCAATTGCCCGGTTGGCTTCGAGGCGCTTCTGCGATGGAATCATCCGAAGTATGGTCTCATTGCGCCGAATGAGTTCATTCCGATTGCGGAGGAAACGGGCCTTATTGTCGGCATGACACGGTGGGTACTAGAGCGGGCTTGCATCGATTGTAAAGAGTGGAATATGCGAACGGACAATAAACTGGGCGTATCCGTTAATCTGTCAATCAACGTATTCGAGAGCAAGAACTTAATGGACATGATTACGGCTGCCTTGCAGCGTGCGGCACTTGCGCCGGATATGCTTGAGCTGGAAATTACAGAATCGATCGTAATGAAGGATGCGCCCGATGTTATACGCCAGCTGCTCCCGCTTCAGGAGATGGGCGTGACGATCTCGATGGATAACTTCGGTTCGGGTTATTCGTTCCTCGGGGCGATCGATCAGATTCCGTTCCATACGCTTAAGATTGACAAGCATTATATGCAGGAGAGCGACTCTCCGTCTAAGCGTGCGATCGTCAATACAATCATTACGCTCGCGAATCAACTGAATTTGGAGCTGGTGGCGGAAGGAGTCGAAACGGAGCAGCAGCTCGACTTCTTACGGGCGGCAGGATGCACAGTCATGCAGGGCTACTATTTCAAGAGGCCGATGCCCCGCGAGGAGCTTGATCGCTGGCTGTTCAGCTTGAAGCAAGAGGCTGTGTAATCTTTTGTTTATCGAATACGACAGGGATGGTATGATAACCATATCTAGGTAAAATATGTTCGCAATTTGCTGAAAGCTATCGATTTGGAATGAAATGCGCCTTGCCACTTAATAGACGACGATTGAAGTGTAGGAGGTATCAGCTTGCGCAAAAATGCTGGGGTATTCGCAGGTCTCTTATTGTCGATGCTTGTACCGTGGCTTGGCTATTTATGGCTGAGGTCAACGGCTCTCGACAAATTATTTCAGGCGCCGAATGAGCATTTTTACATGGTTAGTCTCGTATCCTTGTTTGCGCTGCTCCTAGCGGTTGCAGTTGGCATCGTCGCAATCAGGCAGAGAAACATCAAGATAAGCTTCCTATCCTTATCCTATGTCTCGCTTGCCGCGCTATTCGTCTTGCATGGCATGTCTACACCCGGCTTTCTTATGCATCATTCCACCATCGCCGGCAATGCCGCGCAGCTGAGTGTTTTAATCGCAGTAATATGGCTATGGCTCTCCTCCTTGTCAGCAGATTTATTCATTATAAAATGGTTTGCGAAGTGGCAGCGCTGGCTGCTTCCTGTATGGGTTGTTGTTCTAGCAGCAATCTGCTTTACGATATGGAATTACCCTGATCTGCTCCACGCTGCCCACTTGAAGGAGAACCCCATCAAATGGGTTGTCAGCGCATTTATTGTGGTGATGAATCTATGGACCATGTACCGCTATCTTCAAATCTACTTATCCTCGCGTTTTCCCTTACAGCTTGCTATTGTATACAGCGCCGGTTGGATGATCATTGCGCAGCTCATTATCGTGACCGGTGAAACATGGAAGGCAAGCTGGTGGCTCTATCACTTCATGCTGCTAGCATCCGTCATTGTAATGGTAGGCGGTATTGTTAGACAATATATGAGCTCCAAGTCTATTACGTCGTCGGTGAAGCTGTTATTTCGGGCAAATCCGAGAGATTGGATCAATACGCATATGTCGCCGAGCGTCAAAGAGTTGATTATGACAACAGAAGCGAAAGACTCCTATACAGCAGGTCATAACTATCGCGTTGCGCTCTACGCGCTCAAGCTTGCAGAAGAGCTTGGCCTGTCAAGAATTGAGCTGCGAGCTATCGCACAGGGCGGACTCGTTCATGATGTGGGCAAGCTTCGTATATCCGATCGCATCTTGAATAAGCCGGGTAAGCTGACGCCTGAGGAAAGGCTCGTTATCGAGCAGCACCCCGTCACGGGGTACGACTTGTGCAGGCGCCTTGGCTTTATGCCCGAGGAGCTGGGTATTATTAGGTCACATCATGAGAAGTGGGACGGCAGCGGGTATCCCGATCAATTGGCCGGCGACCTCATACCGCTGCTAGCTCGCGTGACAGCTGTTGCAGACGTATATGATGCGTTAACGTCCTCCAGGTCATACCGGAAGGCAATGTCCCATGAGGCGGCAATGAAAATTATTGAAGCGGAGAGCGGCATTCATTTTGATCCAAAATGCGTGCAGGCATGGGTAAGACTCGTTGCCGAGCAACCTGAATTTTTCAAAGAAACGCTTCGCAATACGCCTCATCTGAAGCTTGATCGCAAGCTGGCGAAATAATAGATTACATACCGCAGACCTATTTGACCTGCTTGGACGCGGGAGATATGCTATTCATGTAGGATCAATATTCCAATCAGCCGGATGGAGGAATACAGAAAATGACTTATGTTCCAGCAAGTAACCGATATGAAAGCATGAAATATAACCGCGTAGGGCGGAGCGGCCTGAGGCTCCCGGCAATATCGCTGGGCCTATGGCATAACTTCGGCGGTGGCGATCGTTACGAGAATGGGCGGGCGATGGTTCGCCGCGCATTCGACCTCGGCATTACGCACTTCGACCTGGCGAACAACTACGGACCGCCGCCGGGCTCGGCGGAAGAGACTTTCGGACAAATTCTGAAGCATGACCTGGCTGCTTATCGCGATGAGCTCATTATATCGACGAAGGCCGGCTATCATATGTGGGAAGGCCCATACGGGGATTGGGGATCGCGCAAATACATGCTGTCGAGTCTCGATCAAAGTCTTAAGCGGATGAAGCTGGATTATGTGGATATTTTCTATTCACACCGCCCAGACCCGAATACGCCGCTCGAAGAAACAATGGGCGCGCTCGATCATGCGGTACGTCAAGGCAAAGCGCTGTATGTCGGCATCTCCAATTACAGCGCTGAGCAGACGGCCCGCGCTTCAGCCATACTGAAAGAGCTCGGAACGCCTTGCCTCATCCATCAGCCGTCGTACTCCATGTTTAATCGCTGGATTGAGAACGGGCTGCAGGATGTGCTTGATGATGAAGGGATTGGCTCGATCGTGTTCTCGCCGCTTGCCGGCGGCGTATTAACGAATCGTTATTTGAACGGTGTTCCTTCAGATTCGCGCGCGGCTGGTCCAAGCGTCTTTCTGAAGAGCGATCAAATTACGGAGAGCAAGCTGCAGAAGGTTAAGCTGCTTAATGAGATTGCTGGAGAGCGCGGTCAGACGTTGGCCCAAATGTCGCTTGCATGGGTGCTTAGAGGCGGAAGGGTAACGACTGCCTTGATCGGCGCCAGCCGTACCGAGCAGATTGATGATTGTGTTGCAACGCTTAATAGACTGGAGTTCAGCGATTCTGAGCTTGATCGTATCGAATCCATATTAGCTGCCGAATAGAAAGAAAACATATGAAGCCGGGAGGCCTGTCTGATCAATTGGACAGCTTCTCGGTTTTTTTGTGGAGTAGTTGTTATCCTTTCATTTCTAAAACTCTTTATATAGTTCAATATCCTAATTAAAGGTATAATGAGATTGTGCATTTTGGGCGTTATACATAAGCAGACGGGTTGAGAGGAGAAAGACACTTGAATAAAATGTCTTTACGGACCAAAGGGCTATGTTTAATCATTCTGATTTCATTATTTCCGCTGTTGTTGGCAGGGATAGGCAACTACTCTGCAGTGAAGCAGTCAATGATGGCATCGGCGTTCGAGAAGGCGAGCAGCCAGCAGAGCTCTCAAGCGAATGACTTGGCTTCGTGGATGGCGATCCGCAAGGCCGAAGTGCTGGTGATGAGTCGCACCGACGCCGTAAGGTTCGGTAAGGACGACACGCGTCTGCCCTATTTTGAGCGTGAGCTGATTAGGAGCGGATTCATTTATTACTCGATGGGTTATGCGGACAAGGATGGTCTTGTATTGCGTACGGATGGCGAGCGGCGGAATATTAATAATGAGCCCTTCTTTCAGGAGGCTATCAGAGGCAAGGTAGTTATTACGGATCCGTATAAGCCTTCCTTCTCCGACCTGAAGCAAGTAATGATTGTCGTACCGGTGTATGGCGTGCAGAACGAAGTGCAAGGGGTTGTTTACGCATCGATCCTATTCTCGGCTATCGATCATTTTCTGGAGAAGAACAGCGACCAATCCGTTCTCTATTTGTATAACGACAATGGCAGCCTTATATATAATTCGATCTCTGGCATTACCGAGAATGTATCGCTCTATGATAAAGGCGGAAGCTTGGAGTCCGTTGCGGATGAGCTTACCTCGTCTAATCACGGTTATGTGCAAATAAGCGAGCAGGCAGAACAGTATGCGCTATTTTACACCAAGGTTGAGGAGACGCCTTGGCGGCTTGCGCTTAAGGAGCCGGCGTCCAAGCTGGAGGCTATGCTCAGTCCTATCTTCTGGCGCATCTTCATGACGATTGCTGTATCGGAAGCTATTATTGCCGTATCATTCTACATGTATTTCGAACGTATTATTAAGCGGCTGGAACGCATTCTTGTCGTTACGGAGCAAGCCGCGAGCGGCAACTTCGAATCGAATCATTTGGCCGCAACGCCGAACGACGAGGTCGGCCAGTTAGCCCATTCGGTTAATGGCATGATGGAGCATCTGCAGGAGATGTTCGATCGTCTTGAGGCGATTATTAATCAAAATCAGTATTCGTTTATCGTGCTTGACGATCAATACCGCGTCACTTATCTCAACAAGACGGCAGAGAATATGCTTGGCTATAAGACGGAGGAGTTAATGGGCTGGGCTACGCCGCTGCTGTTCATGGATATGGAGGAAATCGAGAGGGAAGCCGCCAAGCTGACGGAACGGTTGGGACGAGAGGTACAGCCGGGGATGGAAGTATTCAAGGAGCTGCGCAATGAAAACTTMTCTTATGAAAGAGAGTGGACATTCATCAGCAAGGACGGCAAGCGTATTCCGACTGTTCATAGCTCGAACGGCTTGCGCGACCGCAATGGCCGATTCTCTGGTGTCGTAGGGATGGTAACCAATATTACGGAGCGGAAGCAAGTGGAGAAGTCCCGCAATCGGCTGCAGGAAATCGTTGAATCGGCTAAGGACTTGATCGCTTCGGTTGATACGGAAGGTAACGTCATTTACTTGAATCGTGCCGGGAAGGAAATACTCGGGATCACAGTCGAGGATGATTCTCCCGAATTAGTAGAGGAGCATGTAAAGCCCGCCATATACGAGGAATTGACGCGGGGGGCTGCTCTTGCCGCTGAACACGGCTTTTGGGAGGGCGGCGCGCAATTGACAAGGAAAGACCGCGAACCGCTTCATGTATCGATGGTCGTTGTCGCGCATCAGGATATTACGACAGGGGAGAGATTTTTCTCCTGTATCGCGCGTGATATATCGGAGCAGATACATGTGCAGGATGAATTGATTCGGGCAACGGAGGAAGCAGAAGAGGCGAATCAATCGAAAAGCCGGTTTTTGGCGCTTATGAGTCATGAGATTCGAACCCCGCTTAACGGCATTGTAGGGCTCACCCATCTCATGAGGAAGACAGGGCTGTCTTCTTCGCAGAAGGATTATATGGACAAGATGCAGACGTCTTCGGAGACGCTGCTGCGCATCATTAATGATATTTTAGACTTCTCCAAAATTGAAGCAGGCAAAATCGAGGTTGAGCGGCTGCCCTTCCAGCCGGATGAGCTGTTTAGCCGACTGGCGGACCAGCTTAGCGTATTCATGGGCGGCAAAGAACAGTTCGAATTTATTATTGAGTCGTCCGAGCATATGCCGCAGACGGTCATTGGCGATGCGATGCGACTTGAGCAAGCGCTGCTTAATTTATGCATTAACGCGATTAAGTTCACAAGCAAAGGCCGTGTGAAGCTTGAGGTCGAGCAGCTGCAATCGACGGGTGATACCGTGCAGCTCAGGTTTGGTATATCGGATACCGGTATCGGGATGTCGAAGGAGCAGCTCGATAAACTATTCATGCCCTTCACGCAAGCAGACGGATCTACGACGCGGAAGTTCGGGGGGACGGGACTGGGGCTTGTTATTTCGAAGAGCTTCATCGAGCTGATGGGCGGCAAGCTGAAGGTAGAGAGTACGCCGGCAGTTGGCAGCCGCTTCTACTTCACTTTGTCGTTCCCTATCATTCATCATTATGCGCAGAGCTCATGGCAGCTTAGCGCCGACATGGTCGAGCAGCCGGTATGGATTGTTGAGGATGACGCTGAGATGCTGGCGCATTGGAGCGGCATGATGGAGGCATTCGGAATGGCGCCGGTAGCCTTCGATTCATGGAAAACGACGAAGGAAAGGCTTCTGCGGACGGGGGCGGGCACGCTTCCCAAGCTCATCATTCTCGATATGGAAATGCCGGACATGTATGGGGTAGAGACGTGGCTGGAGTTCCACCGTGTCGCAGAAGAAAGAGGGGTAAGAACCATTGCCATGACGACCTCTTACGGGCGGGATGAAATGCTGCAATTACCGGATTCGCAGCGTCCCGTTACCTTGCTTATCAAGCCGTTGACGCGCGAAAGCTTGCAGCGTGCGCTTAGCGGACTTGATGAGAAGCGTGATTCGGGCACGGAGCTATTGCCGTATCGCAGGGAAGTCGCGGCTGCAAGCGAGGCCGTAAGGGTGGGCAGGGCGAGAATATTGCTGGCCGAGGACAACAAAATCAATCAGCTCGTCGCCCTGGAAATATTGAAGGCCAGCGGCTATGAAGCGGGCTTGGCCGAGAATGGGCAGGAGGCGCTGAATAAGCTGGACGAAGAGCATTGGGATCTTGTTCTGATCGATATTCATATGCCGGTCATGGACGGTTCCGAGGCGGTGCGGATTATACGCGAACAGCCTAGATTCAGTAAGCTTCCGATCATTGCGGTAACGGCCAATGCGCTCAGACAAGACCATGAGCAGTACTTAAAGCTGGGAATGAACGGGGTTGTGACGAAGCCGATTGATGCCGAGCGTCTGCAAAATGTAATTACGTATTGGCTGGCGCAGGCCGGCAAAGACAAGCTGCTGCCTCCCGGCATATGGGAAGAAGATTTAATTGAAGCAGAGAACAGCAAGAGCAAGCAGGAGAAGACCCAGCTGGTGCTGCCGGAAGTGAAAGGAATGGATGTGCCGAGCGCTTTGGCCCGGGTGAACGGCAAGCTTCCGATCTTTATTCATATGTTAGAACAGTTTAGAAGGGATTACCTATCATTCTGTGAACAGTTGCGGTTGATGGTATTGCAGGAGGACCTATCCACCGCGAAGAGAATGGTTCATACGCTGAAGGGAGCGGCTGGTTATTTGTCGGCGGGGGAACTGTCGGCATCCGCAGCCGAGGTTGATCGCATTCTGAAAGAAGGGCAGCCCGAACCGGGGGAATTACATGCTTCCATTGCCATACTTAATAGGGATCTTACAACTCTTTTGGAAGAGCTTCAAGACGTTCCGGCGCTCTTCGACAGTAAAGCCTAACATTTTTCTAACAAGTTATTGTCCAGATATAATTGGTATTGTATAGTAGAGTTACAAAATATATTCGACAGAAATCTTCAATCCTGAAAAAGGGTGACGACATGTATAAAGTTCTAGTTATTGAAGATGATGTCATGATGAGTGATATGTTGTCTATGTATTTGTCGGAGGAAGGCTACTCCGTTGCGCAGGCGTATCGCGCCGACGATGGGATTAAGCTGGCAGCAGAGTTCGACCCTGATCTTGTGCTGCTCGATCTTATGCTCCCCGACCTAGACRGCATGGAAGTGTGCGCTGTTATTCGCAAACGGTCTAATGTGCCTATTATGATCCTATCGATGAAGAGCGAGGTGTCTGAGCGTGTACAGGCACTCAAAGCGGGGGCTGACGACTATATGTGCAAGCCCTTCAGCATGCACGAAATGACGGCAAGGGTGGAAGCGTTAATCAGGCGTTCACAGACGACGATATCCGAGACTGTGATGCAGGTAGCTGCAACGAGCGAGATTGCCCTCGACCTTGATCCGATTCAATTGGATTTTGAGAGAAGACTGCTGCTCGTGCGAGGGCAACTGGTGGAGACGACTTTTTCCGAGTATGAACTGATGAAGCTGTTTTTGGCTTATCCAGGCAAAGTGTTCAGCAGGGAAGAACTGATTAACACGATTCGAGGCTTCGACTCCTTCGTTACCGATCGCGCCATAGACGTACACATAGTCAATCTTCGGAAGAAGATTGAGCAGAACCCGAAGGAGCCGCGTCTCATTCGAACCGTATGGGGATTTGGTTACAAATACACGGCAGATCACTCGAACATAGGCAAGGAATAAGTTCCCATCTTCTACTAATCACCGAGACTTAATTAGCAAAGAAACCATTCCGCGATTCTAGCGGGTGGTTTCTTTTTTTTATCAACATAGTTATTTTTGCTCAAGGGCTATTAGCATGCGGATGGTTATTCGATAGCAGCGGAGGACCTATTGGAATAAGTCGTTAGGCCTGCCTCTGTGTTTGTTAAAATATCTAACGAAACTCTAAACCCTTCCCATAAATTTCCCTAATAGTTATATGGCAAGATTGCCTTAACGAAAAAAATGTTGAGGCGGTGACACTGGATGGAGGCATTAACCGGTTTATCTGGACGCAAGGAAGCATTTGCGCAACTGGAATCAGCTGTTCATCTTGCTCGAGTGGCAGACAATAGATTGCTTATTTCACTTGTCGATCTGGATCGGTTTTATCGGTTAAATGAAACAAGAGGACATGAATTTGGCGACGACGTGCTTGGCATCGTTGGGAATCGGCTGTTAGAAACAGGAATTGCTCCTACAACAGTGTGCAGAATCGGAGGTAATACGTACATGGTGGCTATGCAACTTGCACAAGGTACGGATACTTGTCTACATGCTGTGGAAGCAATCAAGCACGCAGTCGAACTCCCAATCGAGGAGAATGGGACTGAGTTATATCTGACCTCCAGCATAGGCGCTGCCATATTCCCGGAGGACGGGCTAGCGAGCGAACAACTCGTATGCCGTGCAGAATCCGCACTCCATCAGTCGAAGAATGAAGGCGGCAATCGCACACAATTTTACAACTCGGACAATACAGATAGATTGCAACGCAGAATTGACATTGAGGCGTCGCTCAGACCGGCATTGTATATGAGGCAGTTTTACTTGGCCTATCAGCCTATCTTCCGTTTAGAGGATGGCAAGATGAGAGGTTTCGAGACGCTCATTCGCTGGAAGCATCCCGAGCTTGGTACGATTAGCCCAGCGGAGTTTATTCCAATTGCCGAACATAACGGGCTTATTGTGCCGATTGGTGAATGGGTGCTTCGCGAAGCGTGCAAGAGACTTGCCGGCATGCACAAATACGGCTTGGGACCGCTCATCATGTCCGTGAATATATCGCCGGTGCAGCTTCAAGATCCAACGTTTCCGCAGACTGTGCTTCATATTCTTGACGAATACAAAATCCAATACAGCTCGATTGAGCTGGAAATTACGGAGAACGTGACGCTGAAGCATTCTGATACGGTGCTGTCCTCCTTAAGCAAGTTGCGCGGTGCAGGCGTGCGTATCGCGCTGGATGATTTCGGCACGGGCTATTCCTCCCTCAGCAATCTCAAACAGCTTCCGATTCATTGCTTGAAAATCGATAAATCATTCATTAAAGCGATCGATCTGCCAAGCGCGGAGAGATTAATCGTAGAGTCTCTGATTGAGCTTGTTCATAAGCTTGGCCTTGAGGTTATAGCTGAAGGCGTCGAGTACAGAGAGCAATACGATTTGCTTAAGTCTTGGGGCTGCGACTACGTTCAGGGATTCCTGTTCGGCAAGCCTATGGAGCCTGAGCAGCTCGATCTATCGATGATCAAGACAAATGACAAACAAGATCTACCATTTGGCGAGGGAGATGTACATGTTGAAGCAGGGGCTATCAAATAAGACAAAAGGTATTTTGAAGGGGAGGTTTCCTATTCGGGGCAAGCTCATGATGTTATGCTTGTCTTTGCTTCTCGTACCAAGCGTTATCGTATCGGTATTAAGCTATCAGGCTGCAACCGATGCATTGAACCATAACGGCGAGGTCATTCTTGAAAATAATGTCAAAAGCACGATACAGTTGATCGCCATGCTGGACGCGCAAGTTAAGGCTGGCGTAGTTGAGAAGGCAGGCGCCGAAGAATTCGTCCGCATGACGATGCTGGGGCCAAAAGGCGAGGATGGCAAACGGCCGATTAATAAAGCGATTGATCTTGGCGAAAGCGGCTATCCGTTCATTATCGATGATAACGGCCTGACGCTGGCGCATCCTTCGATGGAAGGAACGAGCCTTGACGGACTTGAGAATAACAAAGGCGAGCTCGTCCTTGATACCGTGAACCATCTGCCGGTTACCGACGCCTTCGTTGAGACGGCAAAATCCGGCGGTGGTTTCGTATATTACGATTGGCAATTGCCGGGACAGACGGATAAGTACGCATCCAAGGTTACATACATAGAGAAAGATCCGAACTGGGGCTGGAATATAGCGGCCGGCACCTATATGCAAGATTTCAACAGCGGTGCAAGCAAGATTATTAAAGTAACGATTATTACGCTCATCATTACGAGCCTTCTAGGAGTAGCGGCGGCCAGCTTGTTTACGATTAGATTGACGAAGCCGATCAAGCAAGTGTCACAGCGCGCGTCTGAAGTCGCGAAGGGCAACTTGAAATTAGAGCCTATCGTTTGCAAGAGCGGAGATGAGCTTGAAGCGCTCGCAGGCAGCTTCAATGAAATGGTCGTACAACTGAAGGGCCTCGTCGTCGAGGTTGGTCGGAGCGTCGATCAAGTGGCTGCGTCGTCGGAAGAGCTGATGGCAAGCGGTGAGCAGACGAGTCAAGCAAGCGAGCATATCGCTAATACGGTTCAGCAGGTTGCCGAGGGTGCTGAGAAGCAGTCGGTAAGCGCAGAGGAAAGCTATCAAGTCATTCACGATATGTCGGCTAGCATTCAGCAGATCGCATCCAGTACCGAACAAGCTTCCCATGCGGCCAAATACACGTCGGAGCGTGCGACTGCGGGCAACGATACGCTGGAGCAGGCGGTTACACAGATGGAGTCGATTCAACATTCCTTCAACAGTCTTGCCGTGGCAGTGCGTGGATTAGGTGCGAGGTCGCATGAAATTGGCAGAATGGTTGAGGTAATAACCGACATATCCGCTCAGACGAATCTTCTGGCGCTTAATGCTTCCATAGAGGCGGCTAGAGCGGGCGAGCATGGCAAAGGTTTTGCCGTTGTGGCGGGCGAGGTAAGGAAGCTTGCTGAACAGACGAAAGCGTCCAGCGGTCAAATCGCGACTGTGATTCATGCGATTGGCATCGAAACAGAGCAGGTTGTCAAAGCAATGGATGAGGCAGGCGAAGTAGTAACGCACGGTATCGTCGTTGTCGAAAATGCCGGCGAGATGTTCGATTCAATCCGCGTAGAGGTGCTTCAGGTAGCTCAGCAGATCGATGAGGTTTCCGTAGCGGCTGGTAGTATTGCGGCCGGGACAGAGCAGGTAATGCAGTCCATCAAAGAGGTTGCAAGAGTCGCTGTAGAAGGCGCATCCGGCTCCCAGTCGGTCGCAGCGGCAGCGCAGGAGCAGACGGCTTCGATGGAAGAGATCGCGGCTGCCTCAACGATGCTGGCGCGAATGGCCGAGGATTTGCAGCTTCAAATCAATCGATTCCAAGTGTAGTTTCAATAGGGCTGTCCAGCCGGCGATTGCTTGCCTGCTTGGACGGCTTTTTGCGTTCCTGGGCAAATACGCGCCTAGTCTCGTGACACGCCGAAGTAGTGCTGTAAGGGCATATGTGCGCTAATGGGGAGTAACAAGTGTGTGATTGGTCAGTGTAAGAGAGCATATGTGCTTACAGGCTTCAATGGGCTGGATGGAACGCAAAGAAACCGCCTTGGCGTCGGCGGCTTTCGCGGATTCGGCATGATATGAAAGAGAGATGATGACATGAAATGCGGTTAATTATAAAGGGTATAAAGTATTGTGAAAATGTTAAGAAACTTCCAAATAAAGCTTTGTGCCGTCCGTGTATTGGAAGATAGCGACGTCGCGTACCATTTCGACGGATTTGATCCGTCTCCACTTTTTGCGGAAGTCGAAATCGAGCTCCATTTGGTGCAATTTATGGTTGAGCTGTTCTACCAATGCTGATTGTTCGTTAGGATAATAGACGGGAACAGAACGTTTTTTGAAGTTAATGATTCGCATCATAACCTCGAACACCTCCGATCATTTTTTCCCATTCTAACGTACAATTTTTAGCGCCTTATGAAACTGCCGTGAGGATTTTGTTTACTTTGCTCATACTTTCCTAATACATTTACGAGCTGGAAAAGCTGCTATATTTTTTCTTATAATAGCCATGCCCGTAATGGCGCTGACTTGGCGGTGGATAGTGCGGTGGACGGTTATGACTTCTTCTATGGTCGCTGCTGCTGTAGTGGTGATGCCTATGGTTTTTTCGGCCGATGAGGGAGTAAAACAAACGCTTTAGCAAATGTCTAATCATCGTTATGACCTCCTGTTCATCCATTTGAAAAGTAGTACGGCGGGGCTGCTCCGAAGTTTCTTGCGAATGGCGGTTTTCTCCTCGACAACAAAAAATAGGCGATGTAAGCTGAGCTTACGGCATATATATAGGCTAACGCATACGCTTACGAAGTAAGTTTGCTACGCAAACTTAAGCACACGCTTACGAAGTAGGTTTGCATTYGCAAACCTTTAAGGAGGGAGTCACCATGCTGCATTCAATCGCTCACAAATGGAGAGAGATGCTTAATCATTGGCGAGATTATCCGCTCCGCGAAGGGAAGAAGTGGAAGGGACGCTACCTTATCGAGCGGTTCCTCGGAATGGGAAGCTACGGTCAGGCATATGCCTGCCTTGATTTGCAGAGCGGTCAATCCGTATTGCTGAAGCGCAGCAAGCCGAGCAAAGGGGAGCTGGGCAGGCGGCTGCTGGAGCGGGAAAGCTTTATTTTGCAGGAGCTGCTGCATCCCCAAATTCCGCGATGGTACGGCTTCGAGAGAATGGCGGGTGAAGACGGCCTCATTATGGAGCTCATCTACGGCAGTTGCCTGGAGGACGAGTTGCAGGAGCACGGCCGCACCTATTCGGCGCTTGAGGCGTTGTGCGTATTGCAAAATCTGCTTCAGCCGCTTAAAGAGCTGCACCGAATGGGGTTCGTGCATCGTGACGTCCGTGTACCGAATGTGCTGTATAAGCAAGGTGTCATGTATTTGATCGACTACGGCTTAGCCTGCCGCATCGGAGAAGAGCTCCCTCAGGAGCTGCGTGAACAGCTTAAGGAGGTAACGACGGGAGATAAGGCGGCGTCCGGCAGTTGGGCGGCCGTGAAGCGGCGAATGCGTGAGCCGAACCCAACGAGCGACCTGTACGGTCTCGGTCATCTGTTCCTCTTCTTGATGTACGCCGGCTTCGAGGCGACAGACGATCTCGAGGAACGCGGCTGGGAGGAGGAGCTGGCGCTTCCCGCGCAAGTCATATCCTTCATTCGCAAGCTGCTTACGTCAGGAGAGGACGGCTATCTATCA
The DNA here is from genome assembly GCF_052115185.1 of Paenibacillus sp. 2TAB19. Lineage (NCBI taxonomy): Bacteria > Bacillati > Bacillota > Bacilli > Caryophanales > Paenibacillaceae > Paenibacillus > Paenibacillus sp. 2TAB19. Next base: position 28,575 of record NZ_JBFRGE010000002.1, read on the forward strand.
GCGGAGCAGTGTGAACAGGAATTAGTGCAGCTCATTGCAGCGCTTAGAGGGCCAAGCAACGTCATCCGGAAGTTAACAAGTAGTAGGCGGCGGTAAGCAGCAGAAGGTGGAGCGGGTAGAAACTTCGCCAAACGATACGCGGTATTTTGATCCGATCGGCGGCTTGAACGAATTCGGGCAAGTAGACGAGCAGCATCGTCGAAGCAAGACTGAATAGTTGAATATACCAGCCCTTATAAAATACGAAGATCGCATTTAGGGCAAAATGCCAAGCTATCATCCAATAAGGAGACGAGTAGCGATATAGGATTACTAGTAATAGGCAATAAGCGCCATAGCTGAAGGGTGATAGCTCAACGAGCAGGATAGCTGATGCAATGACGGCGATCTGCGCAGGCAGCTTTCCCTTCCATCGATCCAAAAGCATGAGCAGCAGCAAGCTGATGAATAACGTGCCGACCGTATTGACTTCCGCTTGCTTGAACAGCATCATATAAGGAATTTGAGAGAGTAGAGCGATAAGTCCGGTACGCTGCAAATAACGATTCACGCTGCGGGTGCGGAAGTAGCCAATCACAAGCGCATAGGCATAGAAGGGCAACGCTAGTCTGCCTAACATCCGCCATTTGGAGTCGTCTGGAAACCAGACGATGCCGATATGATCGATTAACATGGTCAGCATAGCTAAAAATTGCATGGAAACCACCTTTGAACTAAGGTTTTTCCCAGTATAGCATAACCTTGATCGGAATAGAGGGGTTAGAAAAGCCCCCAGCTTCGGCAGTTGGAAGCGGGAGGCTGCGAATCCTATGGAATCTGATCAACGAGCGGACAAGGTTCACAGCCCGGCGTTTTTCTGCAGCCGTCTAGCAATTTCCCGGAAGTCCTCGGCTGAGATACCTGGCGCGAATTCTTCTGGGATGGGTGCTAGATCAGGCATAGGCGCCCCTTGCGGAGCTCCTTGAATGACTTCGAGCTGGGCACCGGTTTGCGGGTTCTGTCCGTTCCATATAAGAACAATATCTTTGTAATCGTTCGGGCTGAACGTATACAGCTTGTTGCCAAGCCCCATCGCCTCGAACTTCCGTGCCGCATCGAAAGCGTTATTGCTTAGATCGGGGATCGGAATGAGCTTCTTCACATCCACGCCTGTCGCAATCTCCAGCGCCTTCGCATAGGCAAGTACATGAACCCCGCCGCGTACGAGCAAATATCCGATCATCTCCCGCGCTGTCGGGTGATCGGTCATTTCGTATACACGCATCTTATGCGTCCTGGCACCGCACTCCAGGAAGAAGTTATGCAGCAGGTCCAGCACAAGATTGCCGCTGCTGAACACATTGTCGCCAGTCCATGCTCTGCCCATGGAGTCCCCTGCTAGGGACGTCTGCGCCGTAGCAATGAAGTGATACGTATTTCGCTTATTCACGCCTTCGCTCAGCGGCGTAGAGTCCGGTGAACCAGGCTGGGTGGAGCCGGTCAGCACCATATTGATAGCCGTCGATACGAGCTCGACGTGGCCGAACTCTTCTGCCGTAATGCTGGAGACGAGATCGTAGAAAGGTTTGAGCCGTTTGCGGTCGCGGAAGTTGAACGATTGATACATATAATTGTTCAGCGTCGACATCTCGCCGAATTTGCCCCCGAGCAGCTCTTGTACGGCTGCCGCCGCATTAGCGTCTGCGTAGGGGGAGGGAGGCAGCTCGATTTGAAGCTTATTGATTCTCTCGAACAAGGCAGCGCACACCTCTTTCCGTCACGTATTCCTACCTTGACATGTGTATGACAGAAGTCGTCATCGTAGACCTGCAATCTGACAAAATAGGACACGCATTGTCGAATGGCAGTGAGTGAAGGTGTGCAGTTTAGCTATTTTAAAGCGATAACGAGCAAGTCGAATAGGAGCAGAGGAAGGACGGTATGGAATGGACTGTGGAACACACGAGGATCGTGCATGGTGCACTGCAAATGAACAAAGCACGGGTCAACATGTATAATGACGCCCTCGTAGCAACGGCCATCGGACATTTTGATACAGACGTATTTATGCATATGGCTGCCGCATAGGCGCATGACCTTGTCTCGAATATCGTTAACCGTCGCGGTATGCGCCTTATCGGCTTTGTAGACGATTGTATTGCTTGCCGCCGCTTGCTGTTTTTTGTCGGACAAGGAATGACCCCCATTCGAATCGATTTGTCATATAAGTATGCGCTCGGCCGGCATGTCATGCAGACAGGAAGCGAAAGCTCGGACGAAAAATCGACACAATTTAGGAAGCGAAAACCAGCTGCAAATCTATTGACTTTTGTTCAGAAAATTATTATTCTAATAAAGGTCTTTCTTGAAATTGCGAGGTGAAACGGATAACGCCGTCCTTTGGTGGCTAGGCGCGTTTCATTCCGGTGAAATATAAGCCTGTTTATAAGTCGGAAAACTTATAAAGTCTTATATTTTGAGAAAAACAAATGATTTGCTGATGTAGCTCAGGGGTAGAGCAACGCACTCGTAATGCGTAGGCCGGGGGTTCAATTCCCTTCATCAGCATACCTCTTAGTGCGAAGGAGTCTTCTGCGATTAACGCAGGGGGCTTTTTTTATTTTCCGGCAGATGCCGTTCGATTAGACTATTTTTTGATCAGATCGCCAAGGAATCCGAGAAGTTCGGTCATGAAATTGAAAAACGGTCCAAGCCAGTTCCCGCGCCTTCTTTTTGCTCTTCTTGCCATATGTATCCTCCTTCTATGTATCGCTTTTCTAATGACGACAGTCACGGCCGCCGCTTCGGGCGCATACCTTATTACAGCAAAAATGAGCTGGGATAAACGATTTCCTGAGCAGCGAGGAGTGACAATATGCCGCGCATACCGAATTTCCCTCCGGCATTGCTGGAGGAGCATCGCATATGGCATCATACGAACCATTTGGCGCCCGGTTCCATGCCGCCGCCAGGTTACGGGGAACGGTTTCTGCGATTTCACCGCGACTATATTAATCGGGTTGCCGGCTGGTATGCCAGCCAGGGCTACGATACGAGAGCGATTGCAGGATGGAACGGAATACCTGACGCCATTAGGCGTGCGCCTTGCTACAATGCGGAAGCTGAACAGCGCGTTACGTATCAGCCGCAATCGTTCCGATCAGCCGATGAGCTGGGCAGCTTCATCGAGATGAACCTGCACGGCTGCCTGCATCCAATGGCAGCGCAGCTGTGGAACAACCCGGAGCTGAACGACTTCGATCTGGCGCCGCGCAATACGGAATTTTATAATATTCATTTTTTGATTGACGGATGGTTTCAGAATTGGGAGCGGGCATGGGGAATGCGCGATTCGGACTCGAATCGCGCGGAAGTGAAGAAAGCTCGCTCTACGTGCAATTGCGGAGCGAGCGAAGGACGTTCGTATAATAAGAAAGCTCGCGCGGAACGAACTGATCTGCTTTCACTACAACATGGGAAGCCAGCAGCGGACCGCCGCCAGGAGGCAGCGCCACGCCAGTCGCCGGCAGCTCTGTCAGCGAGCCCTCGAACAAAGCAAGCAGCATCTCCAGGTCGGCCTCATACACCCCGGCCACTTCTTCGGGCTGCAGCCGAAGTTCGCTCAGAGGCGTCTCGCACACGAGCCCGAATACATCGCTGACCTCACGGTCGATGAACGGAACACCGTTCACGATGCCCTCGCATTGCTCGCGTACCTGACCGAGCGGGATGAGCTGCTCGAGAGGAGCTTGAACGCCAAGCTCCTCATCCAGCTCGCGCACCGCTTCCGCGAGCGTCTCTCCTGCCGTTAGATGACCGGCTGCCGTTATATCGTAGCAGCTTGGGTTCGTATCCTTCGTCGCTTGCCGAAGCTGGAAGCGGACGAAGCGGTTGTCGCCTTCGCGGCGAGTCAGCCAGCAATGGATCGAGCGATGCCAATAGCCCCTCGCATGCGTTTCGGATCGTGTTGCCGTGCCGAGCGGATTCATCTCTTCGTCATAGATGTCGAACAGCTCATCAGCCATGCTGTACAGCCTCCAACTGCGAAGTGCAGTGCTTGCAGCGAGTGGCCTTAATCGGAACCATGGACAAGCAGTACGGGCACTCCTTCTCCGTTGGCGCAGCAGGCGCTTCATCCTTTTTCTTCTCCGTACGCCGTAGAACATTAATGACCTTAACCAGCATGAAAATACAGAATGCAACGATTAGGAAGTCAATAAGTACGTTGATGAATTGCCCGTAGGCGATGACTGGTGCGACGAAATCGGCAGGTTTATCATCGAGTTGCTCTTTCGTATACAGCGGAATCTTCAAATGCTTGAAATCAACCCCGCCCAATACTCTTCCAATCGGCGGCATAATGACATCGTTGACAAGCGACGTAACGATTTTGCCGAACGCTCCCCCTATAATAACACCGACAGCTAGGTCGATAACGTTGCCGCGCATGGCGAACTCTTTGAACTCTTTGACGATTTTCACGTAAGCTTCCTCCTGATCCTATTTAACTATAGTTTGCCCTGAATCTAGCAAATGTATTCTATCATTCTAGCGAAAATGTCCGAAAGTGAAAAGTGCCCTAGAGGACCTTATCACTAAATATAGCGGTCATTCATGTTCGAAGTGCTCACATGGACGATTTTATAATATAATTTACATAAACGGGATGAACGGGAATGAAACCTGTTCCGAACGACGCACGTATAAATCCTCACCATACACATTAGAAGCACCTGGAATGAAAATTGGAAAGCTAATTTATAGGAGGATGTTCACATGTTCAATCGTTTTCTAGCCAGCATCGGGATTGGGAACGCAACGATCGATACGGTATTGGAGAAGCCGCGCTATATGCCGGGCGAGGAGGTTCGCGGTGTCGTCCGTATACGCGGAGGCAACGTGGAGCAGCAGATCGAGACGATTCATCTGTCCGTTATGACACAATATGTTCGCGAGAGCAATGACCAAAAGTACAATCAGAATGCCGAAGTCGGCCGATATCATGTTAGCGCTCCTTTCTTGCTGAAGGCTGGAGAGAATCGCGAGGTGCCTTTCTCGTTCAACCTTCCGCATCAAACGCCGCTTACTTTCGCGCGTACGCCGGTATGGGTGAAGACGGAGCTTGATGTGCGCGGAGGCGTTGATCCTGGCGACAACGACAAGATCGAGGTTGTGCCGACGCCGCAGATGAATACGGTTCTTGAAGCGATGAACCGCCTCGGCTTCCAACTTCGCAAAGCAGACTGTGAGTACGCATCCCGTCTCGGCGGCAAGATGCCGTTCGTACAGGAGATCGAATTCGTGCCTACGACCCAATTCCGCGGCCAGCTGGATGAGGTTGAAGTGATGTTCTTCCCGTCGGATCGCGAGCTAGAGATCGTGCTCCAGATCGACCGCCGCGCGCGCGGGCTTGCAAGCATGTTCGCGGAAGCGATGAACATGGACGAATCATTCGTGCGAGTCAAATATACGAATGAGCAGTTGAATCAAGGAGCAGCGACGGTATCGCATCAGCTCGCTGACATTATTGCTCGTTTCGCTCGTTAATAGCGATCAGAGACCGCAGCCGCAGCCTGGAAGACGTTCCGCTTGGAGCGCCTTCCAGGCTTTTTTTTTACGATTGACCAATCAGCATACGAAAAAAAACACCTTGAACGAAATAACTGGAATTTTTCCCGCTATTACTGAGCTCGCCGACTACTTTTTATCAAATAGATGGAATAACTCCCGTTAAAATCATCTATTTTCAATCAGAAGGGGTCATATCACTGAAATTAACTGGAGTAATTCCAGTTATTCTACATTTCCGTTTGGAATCCAAATAAATAACTGGAGTAATTCCCTCTATTCCAATACAAAGAAACTTGTATGTTCGTTAATCGAGCCGTCGTAGTTTTTTTGCACGTTCGCCTCGTTTACAGCGTAGGCTTGTGTCATTTGCTGCGGACAAACGGTATAATTCATCATAGTAGAGCAATAAGGGAGGAGAACCATTTGGCAGAACCGTTAAAAGCGTTATACGACGGATTATTTATTGAACAATTCGCCGCTAAGGTGAAGGAGGCGTGGCAGCCTTTCAACGAGCGCTCCTTCGCAGAACGGGTGCGCGGCGGAGAGTGGGAGCGTCTCGAGCTGAAGGCGCGGGCAAGAGCGATTACGCTGGCGCTTGGGGCAGAGCTGCCGAGCAAGTATGAAGAAGCGATAGCCGTATTGTTCCAGATCGATGAGCAATGCTCGGGCTTGCCTTATATTTTCTTCCCTGATTTCGTAGAGGTGTACGGACTCGAACAGCCCGATTGGGAGCTATCGTTCGCGGCGCTCGCAAGATTCACGCGGCGTTCGACCGCGGAGTTCGCTATTCGGACATTCATTCTGACCGATCAAGAGCGTACGCTTGCCCAAATGCATGCGTGGGCAGACGATTCGAATGAGCATCTAAGAAGGCTGGCAAGCGAAGGTATAAGACCGCGTCTGCCATGGGCGCAGGCGCTTCCGCTGTTTAAGCGCGATCCATCGCCGATCCTGCCGATCCTGGAGAAGCTGAAGCAGGATCCGTCGCTGTATGTGCGCAAGAGCGTGGCCAATAACCTGAACGATATCGCCAAGGACCATCCGGAGCTAGTCATAGAGCTGGCGGAGAGATGGCATGGAGAGCATGAATGGACGGACTGGATCGTCAGACATGGCTGCCGTACGTTGATCAAGCGCGCAGAGCCGCGCGTCATGCAACTGTTCGGTTACTCGGCCGCCGCAGATGAAGAGACGCTATTCACATCGGCGACGCTTAACGTAGATCCGTCCGAAGTGGCGATCGGCGGGGAAGTACAGCTGAGCTACAAGGTGCAGCTTCGCGATACCGCGCGGACGAAGGTGCGAATAGAGTACGGAATCGACTTCGTGAAGTCGGGCGGGAAAACGTCGCAGAAAAGATTTCTTTTGTCGGACAAGGAATACGCCGGCGGAGCTGTCGCTTCAGGGACGAGGACGCATCGATTCGCCGATCTGACGACACGAAAGCATTATGAAGGCGTTCATCGGTTAACCTTATGGGTGAACGGCGTTCAGGCAGCGAGCAGCGAGCTGCTCGTGAAAGGGGAAGTATAGTGGTGACTATTGGAGGAAGAGTGCTTAAGACGGGCATGGCCGTCGCGCTCTCGATCTACTTAAGCAGCCTCTTTGGCTTTGTGACGCCGCTTATTGCCGCCGTCGCAGCGATCTTCACGATTCAACCGTCGATCTATCGCTCCTGGCAGCGAGTGGCGGATCAATTGCAGACGAACCTGCTTGGCGCGCTTATCGCGCTTGCGGCTGTCAGATTGTTCGGCCATACGCCGATTGCGGTCGGGCTTGTCAGCATCGTCGTCATTCTCATTAGTATTCGGCTCAAAATGGAAAGTACGATCAGCCTGACGCTCGTCACAGTCGTGGCAATCATGGAGGCGACCGGACAAGGGTGGGATGTGGCGATCGATCGTTTCCTTATGGTTCTTACCGGCATCGGAGCTTCCTTTGCGGTGAACGTACTCGTCTTCCCGCCGCGACCGAAGCGCCAGTTCAATGAGCAGGTAAGTCAGGCCTATACTCAATTATCGTTGCTGCTGCGCACGGCCATATCGAATGAAATGAAGGAGCAGGTGTTCCGCCAAGAGAAGGACAAGCTGCATGGGACGCTGCGCAAGCTGGAAGAGCGCTACCTCGTCTTTGAAGAGGAACGCAAAATATTAGCTCGCACGAAAACCAGCCACGCCCGTAAGCTGCTCGTATCCAAGCAGATGATTAAGACGCTGCAGAAGGGCGCCGATCTGCTCGATGTCGTCGAAGAGCATTACTTCGCCTCGCCGAGCGCGAACGAATGGGCTGCGCGGTTCGACCGTCAGATCGAGGATATGACCAAATACCATGAGCACATCTTATTGAAGCATGAGGAGAAGATAAAACCGAATGCGCAGATTGAACCGGAAGAGGAGCGCGAAGGACGCCTAGTGAAGGACCTGACCGCGTATATTATGGATGATCCGGATGAGAACAAGCGCCTCGTCTTCGTCGCTTCCGCGTTGTTCGAATACGCGTATCACCTGCGCCGATTGGAGAAGCTGATCGAACAGGTGCAGCAGCGCACGGTGTCAGTGGAGGAGAAGGAAGGCTAAAGCTCAGAAAAATGAAGCAGGCTTCAGGCGTCTTGATGACGTTCTAAAGCCTGCTTCTTCTAGTTACTCCTCATCCGTCTTATTGCTGCCTTCGTGACGACGCGGATGCTGCATATGAGCTTCTATGTCGTCGTCATCATCATGCGGTACGAGCCTAGGATCGGTCTTGCCTTGATGATGATTGCTAAAGTCAAGCTCAACCAGCTCCCACTCGGTCGTGCCAAGAATCTCGTCGGCGGGAAATACGTCACCGCGCTTCATCTTCTCTTCGCGGCCCCATTCGTTCTTATAGACGCCGTCTACCTCGACCGGTTCGCCAGAGAGCGGATCCATTGCATTATGCTTCTCATTGTCGCTCATTGCCTAATACCTACCTTCCTATGATCAAAGTCCGTGCTTCGGCACTGCGGCGCGGTCGGCGGTCGATTGCTGTTCACTGGCAGCTTGCTTGCTGGCGAGATGGCGATCCGCTTTCGATTGCGCTTTGCTAGCAGCTACTTGCTGATTGGACGGTTGTGTACCGGACATGGCGGTATCCTCCCTTCGACAGAAGATCATCAACAGTTTGCCACAAAAGGAGGAATTGTATGAGTGCAATAAGGAAGGCTTAGAGCAAGCGGAGATCGCAAGAGGGACAATGGACGTCGTTCTGAGTAACGGTCTCGCCGCAAGCTGGGCAAGGCTCCGAGAAGGAAGCCGCGGGTTTCGTGAGAGGTGACGGTGAGGAAGAAGCGGAAGTTGAGGCGTCGCTCGGCGGGGCAGCTCGAAGATGAGCGGGCGTGCCGAATAACGTCTCGACCATCTCGCGTATTTCGGCATGCTTGTCCTCTCCGCTGGAAGCGATGCGAATGAAGAAGATCATCCCCGCTAGCAGCAGAAACGCCACCAGCAGAACGATTGCCGTGGCGCCGAAGCCGAACCAGGAGAACAGAAGCTGCGTATGCAGTGCCGCTGCTGCCAAGGTTGTCATTTTCGTTCACCTCAACTCATCAGTTAACTTGATAACGCGACTCCAACTTTTTGCCGCCGAACCACATCACGAGAACGGCCGTAATCGTAACGAATATGCGCCAAGGCTCATCGATTAGATTGCCGATATCGAAGCTGATAAGCGATATGCTGAAGATCATGACCGCTTTGCCGAGCAGCGTTGCGAGCATGAACGTCTTGAACGGCACATTGCTTATACCGGATACGACGGTAATGATAATGGAAGGCGTGAACGGAAAGCAGGCAAGCAGGAAGAGAGGCGTGAAGCCGCGATTCTCGACCCAAGTGAAGAAGCGCTCCGACTTCGGGAAGCGGCGCATGACCCAGCCCTTGAATCGTCTTCCGATCTTTCGGCTTATCCAGAATACGCATAATGCACCGGCCGCCGCGCCGATCCAAGAAAATAAGAAGCCGAAGCCTAAACCGTAAATGTTGGCATTGGCAGCTACGATGACGATTAGCGGCAAGAAGGGCAGGAAGGACTCGAGCATCGGCAAGAGCAATCCGGGCAACGGCCCCAGCTGCGAGTAGCTCTCCAGCGTTCGTTGAATTTGATCCAAATCCATATGTTTCAAATAATRCAGCCATTCTTGCCATTCGTTCATAAGTTAACTCCGATCTACTTGTTTGTAGCAGTTCCGCTTGCCCGAAGACCATGGAACGGAAACCATAGGTAAAAGAGGCCGATAAGGCCGAACAGAACGGCGCTGAACCAAACGACGGACGTTTCGCCATTCCAGGTGGCAATCAGTCCCCCGGCTACAGGGCCGATCATGACGCCGATTCCTTCAACGGTGGACAGGATTCCCCAACCAAGCCCCTCCTGCTTCGGCGGCACATAAGCCGCAAGCAGTGCATTCCAGGAAGGGAGTACGGTGGCGTAGGACAATCCGAGCGCCATCGCTATAAGTAAACAATACCAAAAGGATAGTCCCCATGCCAGCATGTACAAAGCGAAGGCGAAGAAACCGAAGCCGAACACGAGAAACCATTTCCTGCCGCCTAGCTTGTCCGACAGCTTGCCCATTGGAATAAGGCCTGCGGCGGCGCATGCGCCGCCGACTGTCAACAGGACGGAATATTGCGTGCCCGATATGCCGAGCCTGTTTTCCGCGAAAGCAGGCAATATCGGAACTAGCATGCTTGCCCCCATTGTCTGCAGGATCATGCCCGGCAGCAGCAGCTTCATTTGGCTCATTCTGCTCTTAAGCACGCCAAGCTGCTCGCGCATCGGCAGAAATTCGCGTTTCTGCGCGCGCTGCTTGCTCATGAACATGGAGAGCAGGCAGGCGAGCACCGATAGGCTGACGAGCAGCGTGTACGTGAACGAAGAGCTGTAATCGAGCAAAATATTGCAAACAATCGGTCCGCTTCCTAGGCCAACGAACCAAATCGTATACAGGAAGCCCATCTGCGTGCCGCGATTTCCCTCGGTTACTTTGGTCAGGCAGACGATCCAGATCGGCGACATGCCGATTCCGTAGATGGCGGCCGCGCCAATGAACATCCAAGGGAGATCGGCGAATTGCAGCAGGTAGACGCCAATAAGCGATATGAAGAGTCCGACTTGCACGATGAGACGCATGGAGAATCGGTCCAGCAAATAGCCGATTGCAATCTTGAGCAGCGTGTCGGTAATGTAGTGAGCGGATATGGCGACGCCAATCACGTCAGGGGAGAGCCCCAGCGTCTTCGCGCCGTAGATCGGCAGCAGGCTGACAAGCACGGCGCCGCGGACGAATTCGACGAAGAACATAATGATGGAGATGAGAGTCATCTCGGCTCCAAACCAGCGGGTTTGTTTTGTCGGCACGGATAAGCTCCTTATATTACAAGATAGAAGCTCTGCCCACTATAGAATGTCTCGCCAAAATATCCGAAACAATGCTGTCCGCTGCCGTATGCGCCGTCTGAAGCTGTTCGATTAATATCCTGCTGTTAGTTAAACGTATCGGATCGTCAATCAGTTTCATAATTTGCGCGCAAAGCTCGGCAGGGTCGCGTGCTATAGTGGCAGCGCCCTTCGACGATAAGTATTTCGCATTCTGTTTCTCTTGTCCGGGAACCGGCCGATAGACGAATATGGGCAGCCTGGCGGCAATCGCCTCGGAGAGCGTGACGCCGCCAGGCTTCGTGACGATGCAGGAAGCGAGCGACATCAGCTCGTGAATCGTATCGATGAAGCCGAACACCCGCAGCCGGCTGGCCTCGGGGTGGAAGGCGAACTGTTCCAGCGCAGCGGCCCTGAGCTGCTCGTTGCGTCCGCAGACGAGCGCGATCTGCAGTCGCGGATGCCGCAGCAGCAGGCTGCAGATGTCCCAGGTATCGGCAAGCGTGCCTTGCGCGCCGGGCATCATTAGGATGACCGGCCGATCAGGGGAGAGACCGTAACGGGCATACAGCATATCCGATGCGTCCAGCATGCGGAAGCTGCGCCTCAGCGGAATGCCGCTCACTTGCACCCGGCTGCCCGGAATGCCGATATGGCCAAGCTCACGCTTCAAGTCATCGGTCGCGACATAATAGCGGTCAATGCTCGGATGCACCCAGCGGCGGTGCAGGTCGAAGTCGGTAATGACGGCATAAGAGGGCGGGTGAAATACCGCCCGACGCCTGCGCGTAATGGGCGGAACGGCCAGCAACGGGAACGTATGAATAACCGCGTCGGGCCGCTCGGCGGCGATGATCCGCCTTATTTTCTCACTGCCGAACGAATGGAGCAGCCCGCCAAGCAGAGAGTTGTGCTTAATCGGCTTCGTAACGTCGTACATCCAGCCATAAAGAGAAGGCATGCGGGTATAGCTTTGTTGATAGAAGCGCCGTGTAACCTCATTGAGCCAAGGGTGCGATTCGGCCATCAGGTCAATCATAGCGGAACGATAATTGCCCCTTTCTTCGAGCGCGCCTTGAATAGCGCGGGACACCTGCAAATGTCCATCACCGTAAGAAGCGTATAGAATCAACAATTTTGGATGCCGATTATAGTCGAAACGAAGCATAGGCACACCTCCTGCCGTTAGTGTAGCGGGCATTTGTCATCTCAGCGTGAACTACGGTTGGTTTCCTTTATATTATTTTTGTATAATGGATTTAATATCCGCCTATCTAAAATTTGAAGGAGCGATAACGAAGATGGAGTATACGAAGCTAGGTCGTTCAGGTCTAAACGTAAGCCGCTTATGTCTCGGTACGATGAACTTTGGAGTAGATACGGACGAAAAGGAATCATTCCGAATTATGGATGCCGCTTTGGAGGCGGGCATTAACTTTTTTGACACCGCTAACATTTACGGCTGGGGTGAAAACTCGGGGCGTACAGAAGAAATCATCGGACGCTGGTTCAAGCAAGGCGATGGCAGACGCGAGCGCACCGTGCTTGCAACGAAAGTATATGGCGATATGCATGACGCCCATGACGGACCTAACCGCGAAGCAGGACTGTCCGCATACAAGATTCGCAGACATTTGGAGAGCTCTCTGAAGCGTCTACAGACCGATCATATAGAGCTTTATCAAATGCATCACGTTGATCGCAGCGTAGATTGGAACGAGCTGTGGAGAGCTTTCGAGAACGCGGAAGCGCAAGGAAAGATTGGCTATGTAGGCTCAAGCAACTTCGCAGGCTGGGATATTGCAGTAGCCCAAGGAGAAGCGAAAGCGAGAGGGCATATCGGCCTTGTATCCGAGCAGCACAAGTACAATCTGCTGTGCAGATTGCCTGAGCTCGAAGTGCTTCCGGCATCGCAGGCGCTTGGCCTCGGCGTAATCCCTTGGAGCCCGCTGGACGGCGGCTTGCTCGCCGGCAACCATCGCCGCAAGGACGGCGGCCGCCGCAGCGGCGACTCGAAGCGCCTGGACCAGCACCGCGAGAAGCTGGACGCGTATGCCAAGTTCTGCGACGAGCTCGGCGAGCCCGAGGATCTTGTATCGCTCGCGTGGCTGCTCGCGAACCCTGCCGTGACGGCGCCGATCATCGGCGTGCGCACGCTCGACCAGTTCAAGCGCTCGCTGCGCGCGGTTGAGATTAAGCTCGACGAGTCGGCGTTGAAGCGCATCGACGAGATCTTCCCTGGCCCTGGCGGCGACGCGCCTCGCGCCTACGCCTGGTAAGATAGCAGCCCCGGAATGCCGAATAGCGCAACAACTTTGCGCTATTAACAAAAGCGCCTCCGCCGCAAGTCGGCGAAGGCGCTAAATAACCAATCAAATCAACAGATTAAACAATACAGGGTCCTTGTTCAACTCGACGAACTGGAAGCCTTTGCGCGACATACGCTCCACGAGCGATGTGTAGTCGTCGCGATGCTTCAGTTCAATACCGACGAGAGCGGGACCATTGTCCTTATTATGCTTCTTCGTGTACTCGAACCTGGTAATATCGTCATTCGGTCCAAGCACTTGGTCTAGAAACTCGCGCAACGCACCGGCCCGCTGAGGGAAGCTCAACATGAAATAATGCTTCAAGCCTTCATAGATGAGCGAACGCTCCTTAATTTCTTGCATTCTGTCGATATCGTTATTGCCGCCGCTAACGATGCATACAACCGTCTTGCCCGCGATCTGATCGCGGAACGCTTCAAGCGCCGCAATCGGAAGCGCGCCGGCAGGTTCGGCGACGATTGCATTCTCGTTGTAAAGGTCGAGCATCGTTGTACATACTCTGCCTTCGGGAATAGCAACGACGTCATCCAGAAGTTCCTTGCATATCGCAAACGTGAGATCGCCTACCCGTTTGACGGCAGCGCCGTCTACGAACTTGTCAATTTGATCGAGCGGCGTAACTTCGCCATGGTCAAGCGAGACGCGAAGAGAAGGGGCGCCTTCGGGCTCGATGCCGATGAGCTTCGTCGTAGGCGATACAATCTTAATATAAGAAGCAACACCCGCCGCCAAGCCGCCGCCGCCGACCGTTAGGAAGACATAATCGGGAACCGAATCGGCGGCTTCCATAATCTCTTGGCCGATCGTTCCGTTGCCTGCGATTATCTTCGCATCGTCGAACGGATGAACGAAGGACATGCCGCTGCGCTCGCTTTCGGCGACCGCTTCTGCGTAAGCGTCATCGAACGTATCGCCGGTCAATATAACCTCGACCTGCGAGCCGCCGAAGAAGGACACTTGGCTCACCTTCTGGCGCGGTGTCGTGCTTGGCATATAGATTTTGCCTGGAATACCGAGCGCCTGACAGGAGTAAGCCACACCCTGAGCGTGATTGCCTGCGCTAGCACAGATAACGCCTTTCTCCAGTGTCTCAGGAGACAGGGAGCGGATAAGATGGTAAGCACCGCGTATTTTGAACGATCGGACGATCTGCAAATCCTCGCGTTTAAGCAGTAGGTTGCAGCCGTAACGCTCGGAGAGCACACGATTGTATTGCAGCGGCGTACGTGTAATGACATCTTTCAAATGCATTTGGGCATGTACAATATCTTCAAGCCCGATGCRGGGTGAAGGTTCAACGTGTTGACTCATAGCGTCCATCCTCTCGATCTGTATGAATATCCATAATTATCGGTCTATTATAGCACCTTCATTGCCGAATGACCGCATTCTCTATCGAAGAAATTGACGAATAGGAGGCAAACCATGCGCAAAGCTCTCAAAAGATTAGCTATCCTAATCGGTATCCTTATACTGCTGCTCGCCTGCGGAGGCTGGTGGCTCGTATCCTACGTCGAGCCGGATGAGGAGCTCACGATGTCGTATGAGGCAATCAGCGTGAAGGACAAGGCGCTCGATATGATCAAGAAGCTGAAGCCGGAGCTTGTACTGACCGAAGCGGATATTAACAACTTGGTCAAAATGCATATGTCCGCGTCCGCCGAGCCGCTCGCTCCGGATACGACACTGGACGGCGCCGCGTTCGATTTGGACGGCGATCGTCTGATTGCAAAGCTGAACGTTACTTACAAGGATCGCTTGCCCGTACAATTGCAGGCGGAGTATAAGCTGGAGTGGCAAGCGCCGAACATCGTGCTGCGGCCTAGGGCGCTGACCGTCAAGGATATCCATTTGCCGCTGCGGATGCTAGAGACGCAAGTCATTCCGCTAGATTTGCCGCAGCAGGACGTTGTGACCGTACAGGATGTCCAGTTCAGCGGCGAGCAGATAAGTATACTTTTCAAGCTGCAACTTAAGCTGAATTTATGATGGAAATAAAGAAAGGCCGACCCCCGAGAGTCGGTCTTTCTTTTATTCTAGTAAAATTAGTTGATCGTAATGCCCGCGCTGCCGAAGCCAGTTGCGGTGAAGAGTTCGATAAGAGCATCGCCTGTAACAGAGTAAACCATCAGCAAGCGAGTAGTAGCCGTTACCGGAACAGCTATAGGAGAAGTGATACCGCTAAACGTGTCGCCGATATTAAGCAGACCAGCAGGTAGAGTCATATTAACGAGGGCGCCTGGAACAGGAGAGAATACGTTATTGGTTAAATCCGTGTTGCTATAGAGCTGCGCAGTTACAGTTGCCACACCCGTGAGCGTGATAGAAACTGTGTTGCTGAACGTAGCGGAGATCGAAGTGATTGTGCCATCGCGAGGAACGGAGAATGCCATATTTGGACCGAGAAGGGCGATATTGGCAAGGCTTGTTAAATCGATTGTTCCACCAATCAAGGATACTCCCGGAAGGGCTATGCCAAAACCGACTAGACTAACGGTTTCTACTAATCCTAAAGCAGAAATTAGAACTACAGGAATACCGGAAGCGTACGGAATGATCGAACCGGTTGTTCCAGGTTCGCCTGTAGCGCCCGTACCGCCGGTAGGTCCGATCAAGCCTTGAATCCCTTGAATGCCTTGTGCGCCAGTAGCGCCAGCAGGTCCGGCAGGTCCTTGCGGTCCAGGAGCACCGGTTGCACCGCTTCCAGCAGGCCCGATTGGGCCGACAGGAMCAGTGAAACCGCGGGGACCTCTACGTCCCGTTGGAGCATTGACTTGAATTTTACCCGTTACGATTTTTTTCTTAATGACGATACAATCATCTTTTTTTCTTTTTGGATGGCAGCCAGAGATTTTAACACTACGTTTTTTCTCATAAAGATTACCCAGATGAAACACCTCCCTAGTATTTGCTCCTATCTTATGCGTGTCTTCTAACAGTGGCTTGGGGAGTTGTCTGCTATGTTAAGAGAATTAGCCTTATTTCTTAAAATTAGTTGTTTGCTAGCCATAGATTCACCTAGAAAAAGTAGAGAAAGTGCCTATCTCCCTTGTTTAGAGGGGGCCGTTGTACGTCAAGTAGAGGTCGAAGTACTCTATCAATTAGGTACATTTGGAGGAGGAGGGCAGATACCGGCGCAGAGCAGAAAAAGTTTGGCAGTTATAGGAAGAAGATGAGGTAGGTGTATTGACACCAAAACTGAGAATGGTTATCATATATACGAAAGTGATAATCATTATCAATAAATCAACACAACAAAAGTTGTTGCGTTAACCAGGCAGGAGGTTTCATGAGTGGGCTTGCTTTACGAGATGGTAACGAATAAACGGGAAATAAGCGTTTTGCTGCATGAGGAGAACCGTATTGCCGGACACGAAGCAGCAATTGCACGGACGCCAAAGGGAGAAGTATCCCTAGAGCATAAACAGGCAGATAACAATAATCCATTGACGCGGAGCGTATACGCGGTTGAATAAATAACGTGAAGCAGCATCAGCACAACAAGCGAACAACTGAGAATAAAGGAGAGAAACGTATGCAAACGGAAAAGAGCAGGCCCTGGAATTGGCTGCTGTTCCCTTTTTCATCGATCAAGGCAGGTCCGGACTTTTTGTACGCGGCTTCGGTTGGTCATGGTATCTACGCGATTGATGCTTCAGAGAAATGGGTGAAGCTGGGGAACGGGATGCCGGAAGGGACATCGGTTAATCGACTGCAATTGCAGCACGACCTGCTTCATGCTTGCACCAGCGACGGCTTGTATGAATGGGATGGAAGCGAGTGGGTGAATGACGGTCTGACAATCCCCTGCTATCAATACCGCCTGATCGGCGGAACTTCCTATGCGGCAACGGAGTACGGGTTGTGGGCGAAAGGAGCGGGGGGCTGGGAGAAAGCGGCTTGCTCGGATAAACGAGTGTACGATTTCATCAACTTACCTCAATATCTTGTTATTGCCAATGAGAGCGGTATTTCGCTATATGATCGCTTTATGGATGATTGGACGCATTTCGAGCTGGAGGCGAGCGTTACAAGCTTGGCCGTATATAGAGGCCATCTAATCGGAACAAGCGATAAAGGCGAGCTGTTAATCGGTGATAAAAAGGGGCGTTTCAATCGGATCCGCTTCGGTAAGCCGTTTATATTCTCCGTGCAAGCCAAAGGAAATGACATTTTTGTATGTACCGATAAGGGATTATTCCGACTTGCTTATATGAGACAGCAGGTGACGCTGCTTTCGGTGAAGCTGGGTTGCCCGGTTACGGACATCGATCTGCAGGGTGACAGTATTTATATGGCGACGTTGTTCCAAGGGATTCAAACGTTGAATAGAGGATAGAAGAAGACGGGAGGCTGATACGGTGCCAAAAGTATTAGTAGTATATGCAAGTATGACAGGCAATACGGAAGAGATGGCGGAAGCGATTGCCGCTGGGGCTGCCGAGGCGGGAGCAGAGGTCGTGTCGAAGGAAGCATTCGATGCTTCCGCAACAGAGCTGCTTGAGTATGACGGTATTATTATCGGCGCATATACGTGGGGAGACGGAGAACTGCCCGACGAGTTCATCGATTTCTTTGAAGAAATGGAGGGACTTGATCTGACAGGTAAGAAGGCTGCCGTATTCGGCTCAGGCGACACGTCGTATCCGATCTACTGCGGAGCAGTCGATACAATCGAAGAGAAGCTTAAGGAGCTAGGAGCAGACATCGCCGCTGAAAGCATCAAGTTCGAATATAACCCTTCGAACGAAGAATTAGAAGCAGGCAAGAGCGTCGGACGCCAGATCGCAGGCCTCGTTGCAGTTGTTGGTTAACTAGGGCAGAAGGGCGGCCGTTCCGATGAGTCAGACACATGAGGTATTACGGTTAGAGGATTACAAGCTGGAGGAGCTGCTTCGCAATCCTCGCCGCAACAGCGAGCGGGAGCGGGATGTTAACTGGCAGCAGTTGGCTCAATATGCGGCCAGTCATTGCGTGAACGAGTTCTATACGCTTCCATTAGAAGCTCGAACAGAGCAGTCGATAGCGGCTATTATTGAGCGGCGGTGGAGTAATCGGAATTATAAGTTTCATTCCAATGAGCATTTTTTGCAAACGAAACAGCAAGTGATTTCGCAACTAGCAGCGTTTCTCACAGGAGAGAACCGAGCCTGCGAACCGATCGTTTGCTTCGAGCAGTTTAGCGTCTATATACCGTCTATAGACATGGAGCTCTCGCAAATTATCCAGCTTATTGTCGAGGACAATAGCCGTGATTCGGCTGCGAAAGGCTACAAGGTTCAAAAGTGCGTTTTCGAAGCAAATGAAGCAACGGTCTCCACGTTCTTCCACATGACAACGGTGTTATGTGCGCATGCGTTCGAGTGTCTTCCAGTTTCAATTGAGATTTTGTCTTTGCATAATGGAAAAAAACACGTGTATCATCCCGATAAGGCTACACTCTTGCAATCGCTAGACTATATGAGCCTGGCCAAAAGTTTGTTGCCGCTGATAGATGCGGGGCAAGTTAATTGAGGATACGAGAATAAGCAGGTTAAGAGCAATCCCGACGGGATAATTCTTAACCTGCTTATTTGTTGTTTGATATAGACAATTGAATCCGATTTCAAGTAACATGGCAGTAGTTGCAAGGGTCATATAAGATGCTAATGGGAGAGATCAGGTTGACAGAGGAATTATTGCTAACATTTCGTTCGCCGCCGCTGCCATTTTTTATAGAATCGAATCGATTAACCTATCGAGTTGGCGAGGAGCATCCGAATCGTTCCAACTTAGGCGTATTTGATTTGTTATTTGTAAACGAGGGGTCGCTTCATGTAGCCGAAGAAAATCGCAGATGGACGCTAGGTCCGGGAGACGTGCTCATTTTGCGCCCCGATCGTTGGCATTATTCAACGAAGCCTTGCTCGGAAAATACGGTGTTTGACTGGGTTCATTTTCAGACAGTCGGCGCGTGGGAAGAGACGGAGGGCAGCCAGACGGGCTCGCTCCGAGGCGACTATTATACATATGCGATTCGGCTGCCGAAGCATATGAAGCTTACGTATCCGGATGAGGCCAAGGTTATATTCTCTCAGCTGCATGAGGCGGCTAAGAGCTCGTCGCATGGCGCTTTCTGGGATCGTCAGCAACGGTTTCTGCATTTGCTGCAAATGCTTGACGAGGGCTGGCGCTCGGATGCGGCGAAGGCTGCTGTATCCGTCGCGGAGAGGGCTGCCGCATATTTAAAGCTTAATTATCGCAATCCGATCAGCAATACGATGCTGAGCGAGGTGCTGCAGCTTCATACCAATTACATTACACGCTCGATGACTGAGGTGTTCGGCTGTACCCCGCAGCAATATTTGCTGTATTATCGCTTGGATCAGGCCAAGCTGCTGCTCATTAAGACGGACTGGACGATCGCTCGCGTAGCGGAGGAAACGGGCTTTCGACAGACGCCGCATTTCTCGCGGCTGTTCGCCTCCAATACAGGCATGCCGCCGCTCAAATTCCGCAAGCGATTCACGATGTAGTAGTTAACGATGTTCATGAATAATTTTCCTTCAGCTAACAAAAACTGGTTTCAACAACGCTGAAGGAGAGTGCGCGATGATTGAACGGTTTTCGTTAACGGGAGAAATTGGCGATATGGTGGAGATGTTTCAAGTAAGTAAAGTAGTTCGGGGGTATACGAATCGGTTCAACGTGTCGCCGACGCAGAACGTGTCGATTGTTATGAACGATCGCTTTGGACAACRCACGATGCAGGAGTCAAGATGGGGGCTATTTCCGTTTTGGGCGAAGGATTCGGTGAATGCCGATCATACGACGTTGTCTCAAAAGCCGTTTTTGGATCGGATGCTTCGCAAGCAGCGCTGCGTCCTGCCTTGCAGCGGCTTCTTCGGCCGCAAGCAAATCGGGCAGGAGCGCGACCCAAGGGCGATGCATGTTGTCCTCCCGAATCAACCGATATTCGGCGTCGCTGCTATATATGATTCGTGGAAGGATACGAGAGGACAAGAGGTTCGCGCCTTCACCATCATTACAGCGGCCTCTTCGGGAGCGATGTCCGTATGGCAGCCCCGCGTTCCCGTTATTTTAGATGAAGAAGGAATTGAAGATTGGCTCGATCCGAAGCTGACGGAATTCGCCGGCTTACGCAAGCACTTGGAAGCAATGGATACCTATCTGATGCGCGCTTACCCCGTCACTAACGCGGTCCACGACGAATATTTCGAGTCACCCGACTGCATCCGGGAAATCCGAATCGATTACGCATAAACAAATGAACTCCGATACGAAATATGAAACGGCAGATCTAGCTGTTCCTTGTACGAAAGCCAGAGCTCAATCCGAGCCGGCATCTCAAGGGAATACCTAGCTTTGCTGTTTTTTTTGTTTTGTAGAGTCTAGGGCTGTGGAAATGAAGGAAGCTCTAAAATCGGCTTTATCGCACTCTCCCGTTAGGTCGGGAAGAAGAGGAGGAGGCAAGGCTGAAATCGGCATTATCTCACTCTCCCTTTAGATCAGGACGAACGTTAGAGGGGCAATGAAGATGGGATGGAAGCAGGCTGGCGGATGGTTTCTGAGTAGAGGGGAGAGTGTGATAAAGGGATAAAAACGTATAGTTGACCAAGCTTAGGGAGTAGGAGGAGCAGTGTGAACGGTGATGGTAAGAGGGGGGTACGATAGAAAGAGGGAGAACTCTCCCTTCTAGCTCAGGAAGATTGTTATTTCCTGAGTAGAAGGGAGAGTGTGCTAAAGGGGTTAAAAGGTGTTGATGTTTATGCGCGAGCGCGTTGGAGCTCGGCGGTTAGCAGCGGAACGACCTCGAAGAGGTCGCCTACGATGCCGTAGTCGGCGACGCCGAAGATAGGGGCGTCGGGGTCTTTGTTGATGGCGACGATGACGCGCGACTGGCTCATGCCGGCCAGGTGCTGGATGGCGCCGCTGATGCCGCAGGCGATATAGAGCTGCGGCGTAACGACTTTGCCGGTCTGCCCAATTTGCTGGGCATAGTCGCAATAACCTGCGTCGCAGGCGCCGCGGGAGGCACCGACCGCGCCGCCGAGCACGGACGCGAGCGCATGCAGCGGCTCGAAGCCCGCTGCGCTGCGCACGCCTCGCCCGCCGGAAACGACGACGTCGGCTTCGGCGAGATCGAGCTGGCCGCTCGTGCGGCGGACGAGTCCGCGCACGGCGGTATAAAGCGGCGGCACCGTGAAGGGGAGCTCCTTCACGGCAGCCGTATGGCCAGCGGCCGCATCCAGCGGCTCGGCCGCAGGCAGGTTGTTCGGGCGGACCGTGACGACCCACGGTCTGCCCGGCACGAAGCTGCGCCGCTCGAACGCCTTGCCGGCGTAGAGCGGGCGGATGAAGCCGACGTCGCCGCCATCATCGCCGGAGTCCTCGATGGCGGTGACGTCGGCGATGTGGCCGGCGCCAAGGGCCGCGGCCACGCGAGGCGCGAGCTCGCGCCCCATGGAGGTGTGGCCGAGCAGCACCGCATCCGGCCGCACCGTGGCAACGGCGGCGCCGATGGCGGCGATGTACGCCTCGGGCGCGTAAGCGCGGAGGGAAGGATCGTCGGCAATGTGCACGACGTCCGCCCCCCGCGCAGCGAGCGCGGCGACTTCTTCCGCCGCGCCGCCGAAGCAGGCGAGAACGGCGTGAACCTCGCCGTCCTTGCCTGCCAGGCGCCTTGCGGCGCCGAGCGCCTCAAGCGCGACGCGGCGCAGGCTGCCGCTGCGGCTCTCGGCAAAAACGAGTATCGTTCTAGACATAGGTAGGCAACTCCTTTGCACGATAATTTAAAGCAGCTTCGCCTCTGTCCGCAGCAGCTCGGTCAGCGCTGCGGCTTGCTCCGCGGGAGTGCCCGCGAGCGTCTTGCCCGCAGCGCGGGGAGGAGGAGCGGATAGCCCGGAGCGTACCGTCCTTGCCTCAATACTTATAGCCAGCTCGGACAGAGCCACCGTTCGGAGCGGCTTGCGCTTCGCCTTCATAATGCCCGGCAATGATGGATAGCGCGGCTCGTTCAGTCCTTGCTGGGCTGTAATAAGCGCCGGCAGCGGAATCGTTATCGTCTCGGTGTCGCCCTCGACGTCACGCTCGACTAACGCGTAGCGCTCGGCCTCGCAGTCAACTTCATTGAGCGCGGCGCGTAAGCCCGCATGCTCCGCTGCGGCGATAATGCTTACCTTGACCGCCGCGGAAGCATGCGGCAGGCCAAGACGCTCTGCGACCTGCAGCGCTACGCTGCCGGCGCCGCTGTCAACCGCGAACAAGCCCGCCAGCACGAGATCGGGCTCAAGCGGCTGTACAAGCGAAGCTAGTGCGGATGCGGCCGCATAGCCGTCATCGCCCAAGCTTCCGTCATCGCTTAAGCGGATCGCTTCGTCTGCACCAACGGCAAGCGCCGTACGCAGCGCATCCTGCGTCCGTTCTGATCCGCAGGCGACGGCGATGACCTGTCCTCCATGTTGATCCCGCAACCGAATGGCCTCTTCGAGCGCATACTCGTCGTAAGGATTAATAATGAACTTGGCCGCGCTGTCATCGATGCCTCCGCCTGTTACGATGATTTTTTCCTCGGTATCGAATGTTTGCTTGAGCAGCACCACGATCTTTAACATTGAAGCTCCCCTCGCTTATTCCTGTATTAGACACGCCGCTGCCGCATGAGGACGGCAACAGCCGTTCATATGCAAGCGGCAAAGCCGAACATTGCTTATCCCATATCGGCCCTCGGCATTGTCCCATCATTGCTACCATATGTATTCGCGAAGACGAATAGACCGCAGGCAATTGACGTTTCCCCTGCATGTTCGCGCCGTGAGGCTCATATACATGGAGCACCGCGGCTATT
Organism: Paenibacillus sp. 2TAB19; assembly: GCF_052115185.1. Lineage (NCBI taxonomy): Bacteria > Bacillati > Bacillota > Bacilli > Caryophanales > Paenibacillaceae > Paenibacillus > Paenibacillus sp. 2TAB19. The sequence continues at coordinate 51,699 of NZ_JBFRGE010000002.1, forward strand.
TATGTAAGCGCTTTATTACTTGTCCCATTTCATTGCGCTAAGCTGTATCGGAACAGAAAGGGGGCGACTTATGACGCTAAACGGCGCTTGGAGCTGGGAGCAGATTGCGACCGCCTCGAGATGGATCTTTTTTGCAGCGCTTGTCGTATTGGCGGTTGCGATGTTCGTTGTCGTCGTCTTAAGGCGCGTAGGCTATATGAGGCTGGGCGTCCCGTACCATTTCATTCGTTACCGTCCGAGACGAGACAACGACAACAACAACAGCTTCTTTGCTCACGTATTTGGACATCGCAGGCTGCTGGGGGACTTGCGGAGCGGCTTGATGCATCTTGTTTATTTTTACGGCTTCATCTTGCTCCAATTCGGAGCTGTCGACCTCATTGCCAAGGGGCTGAGAGGCGGCGAACCGCTGCCGATCCCAGGGCAGGTGTACGGTCCATTCTCATGGATGCAGGAGCTGACGGTGTCGCTTGTGCTGCTCGCTGTTTTGTACGGAGCGTTCAGGCGGTATGGAGAGAGGCTTCCGCGGTTGAAGCGGGGCTGGAAGCCGTCGCTGGTCATGTGGTTCATCGGGTCGCTTATGCTGTCGATTCTGCTCTCCTTATCGTTCGAGAGGCTGGCAAGCGAGGGACACGTCGTGTCCGATGTTTATGCGCCTGTAAGTGAGCCGTTATCCATTGCGTTGCAATGGATGGGGATTCAGCCGCACAGCGCGATGGCGGATGTGGGGTTTGAGCTGTTTTGGTGGACGCATCTTCTAGTGCTGCTGGGCTTCCTTGTTTATGTGCCGCAGTCGAAGCATTTTCACCTGTTGACGGCTCCTGTTAATTTGCTTTATCGGAGAGGAGATGCGCATGGACGGCTGACGCCGCTCAATCTGGAGGACGAGGAGGCGGAATCGTTCGGCTCGGGCAAAATCGAACATTTTACGCAAAAGCAACTGCTCGATCTGTATGCCTGCGTCGAATGCGGAAGATGCACGAACGTATGCCCCGCTGCCAGCACCGGCAAGCTGCTGTCGCCGATGCATTTGATCGTAAAGCTAAGAGATCATTTGACCGAGAAGGGGGCGGCCATTACGTCCAAATCGCCTTGGTTGCCTGCTGGGCTGTGGCAGTCTAGGGAAACGGCCGCTGCGGCTCATACAATGGGGGCGGTTCTCCCTTCCTGGGACGATGCTGCTCTATCGGTTGGCGCGACGACGATTGAGCCGACGATGGCGGCACAGGAGCAGGCATGGGTGAAGCGCGACGGCGTGAAGCCGGAGGACGCGGCGTTGATCGGGGATGTAATGACCGAGGAGGAGTTGTGGGCCTGCACAACCTGCCGCAATTGCGAGGAGCAATGCCCAGTCGGTAATGAGCATGTCGACAAAATTATCGATATGCGCCGCTATCTTGTATTAATGGAAGGAAGCTTGCCGTCTGACGGTCAGCGAGCGCTGCAAAATATCGAGCGGCAGAGCAATCCATGGGGGCTGCCTCGCGCCGAGCGCGCTGCCTGGATTGACGAATGCGAGCGAAAAACCGGCATTCGCGTGCCGACGATGCAGGAGCTGAAGCGGCAAGGTCATATGCCGGAAATGCTTTTATGGGCGGGCTCGATGGGGGCATACGATTCTCGCAGCAGGCGCGTGCTGTTCGATCTCGTAAGGCTGCTGCATGCTGCAAAAGTAGATTTCGCGACGCTTGGCGCGGAAGAACGCAACTCGGGCGATACGCCAAGAAGGATTGGCAATGAACTGCTGTTCCAAGAGCTGTGTCAGGGCAATATCGAGACGCTGGCCAAATACGGCATTAATCGTATCGTAACCGCATGCCCGCATACGTATAACACGTTCAAAAACGAATATCCCGACTTTGGCTTAAGTCCAAATGTGAAGGTCGAGCATCATACGGAGCTGCTGGCGCAGCTAGTGGAAGAGGGGACGATCAAGCCCGTATATGAGCTTGATGAGACGATTACGTATCATGACTCCTGCTACCTGGGACGCTATAACAATACGTATGAAGCGCCGAGAAATGTGCTTCGAGCCATACCGGGCGTCGCGTTAAAGGAGATGGAGCGTTCGCGCGCTAACGGAATGTGCTGCGGTGCCGGCGGCGGGATGATGTGGATGGAGGAACGCTCAGGCACTCGCGTCAACTATGCCCGCACCGCGCAGGCGCTGGCGGTGAAGCCTACCGTCATCAGTTCGGCTTGCCCGTATTGCTTGACGATGATGGAGGATGGGCTCAAGTCGCTGACGGACGACGATGACGGTGAAATTGTGCGAGCAAGGGACGTGGCGGAGCTGCTTGCGGAAAGTGTGTTCGGCGAATAAATGACATTTGTTGAAATGTGCGCTTCCGCGGAAAAACAGTGGGCTAGTTCGTCTATGGTTAGATGCTCGATGGACACTTGTTGATCGCTTGATTGTCGTTCCACGTTGCAGAAACTGCAACAGAACGGATTTGAGGAGCGTGATTTAGTCGGCGTCGTTGCAGTTTTTGCAACTGACCTATGCGTTAAGTGCTGCATTCGAGCTGATATCGGAGAATCAGTTGCACTTTGTACAACGGAGTTAATCACTGGAGGCGATGGTAAGCTGTTCTGTTGCATAGTCTGCAACGGAGCAAGGAGCGAATGTGATCTGCTGTTAGTTACAACTTTCTGAAGCATGAGGGGAGGATTCAGGCTATGTCTACAAAAGGGCAAGGGCTGCCAAAAACCGCCGCATCCATCCGTTCCGCGGCCGTTATCGGCTCAGGTGTAATGGGGGCAGGTATTGCTGCCCATCTAGCGAATGCGGGCATGCGCGTCCTGCTGCTTGATGTCGTACCGCGGCAGCTTACGGCGGAGGAGGAGCGGCAGGGGCTTACGCTTGCGGATGCTAAGGTGCGCAGCCGATTGGCATCTGCTGCCGTTGCTCGCATGGCGAAGGCACAGCCGGCGCAGCTCTACGATGCCGCTTGGGTGACACGGATCAAGCCGGGAAATCTGGAGGATGATCTGGCGGCGCTCGGTGATGCGGATTGGATCATTGAGGCCGTCGTCGAACGGCTTGATGTGAAGCGTGAAGTGCTTGCAGCGATTGCCTCGGTACGGAGGCCGGGCACGCTGGTGAGCACGAATACGTCCGGGCTGTCGGCTGGGGCGATGGTTGCGGGACTTAGCGAGGAGTTTCGCCGTCACTTCGCGGCGACGCACTTCTTCAACCCGCCGCGGTATATGAAGCTCGTTGAAATCGTGCCAACGGCAAGCACGGATGCCGGCGTTGTAGCGCTGCTTAAGGACATATGCGAGAAACGGCTGGGTAAAGGCGTCGTCATTGCGAAGGATACGCCTAATTTTATTGCTAATCGGATCGGCTCCTATGGCATGCTCGTCACGCTTGAGGATACGCTCGCGTTCGAGCTGACGGTGGAGGAAGCGGATGCACTCACCGGACCGGCTATGGGGAGGCCGAAGACGGCGACGTTCCGCATGCTCGACCTCGTCGGACTCGATACGCTCCTCCATGTCGTCGACAATGTAAGGGAACGGAGCGAGGATGCGGCGGAGCAAGCGGTCTTTGCGCGGCCGCCGTTGCTGGAGAAGCTGGTTGCCGCAGGTCGGCTTGGCGAGAAGTCGGGAGCGGGCTTCTACCGCAAAGTGAAGGGGGCGGGAGGCAGCGTTATTGAATCGCTGAATCTTAGCACGATGGAGTATGGAGCACAGCGAGCGGTGAGCTCTCCGATCATTGATGCGTCGAAGTCGGCCAAGGGAGCAGCGGCGAAAGTGCGCGCGCTGCTGCGTACCAATCCGTCCGACCGTTATGCGAAGTTCGCGTGGTCAACGGTTAAGCGGACGTTGCTATACTCGGCGGCGCAGCTTCATGCGATCGCCGACTCCATTGCAGACGTGGACCGCGCGATGCGCTGGGGCTTCAACTGGGAGCTTGGGCCGTTCGAGTTATGGGATGCGATCGGACTGCGCGAGTCGGTAGCACGCATGAAGGCGGAGGGGGATGACGTTCCTGCTTGGGTGACGGAGCTGCTGGAAGCCGGACATGAGAGCTTCTACAAGGAAGAGGACAATATTCGGTCATACGCAGCGGGTACATCCTATAAACTGGAAGAACGGGAATCGGATTCGATTTCCTTAACCGCGTTAAAAGCGTCCGGTCGAACGATTCTCGCTACGTCCGGCGCGAGCTTGATCGACCTTGGCGATGATGTCGCCTGTCTGGAGTTCCATTCGCCGAACAATGCGATCGGCGGCGATATTTTGTCGGCGATCCGCCTGAGCGCGGCCGAGGTCGCCAGCAATTGGCGCGGCTTGGTCATAGCCAATGAAGGCCGCAACTTCTGTGTCGGCGCCAACCTCATGCTGCTGCTCATGGAGGCACAGAACGGGGAGTGGGATGAGGTCGAGGATATCATCCGCTATTTCCAAAGCAGCATGCTGCAGCTTAAGCGGCTTGATCGTCCTGTCGTCGCGGCTCCGCATCGGATGACGCTAGGCGGCGGGGTGGAGGCGTGCTTGCCTGCCGACCGGATCATCTATTCGCCGGAGACGTATTTCGGACTGGTCGAAACGGGCGTCGGTCTCATTCCCGCTGGTGGCGGCAGCAAGGAAGCGGCGGCGCTTGCAGCTTCGCGAACGGCAACCGGAGCAGATTTGCAGCCGCAATTGAACGCGTTGTTCGAGACGATTGCGCTGGCCAAAGCTTCATCGAGCGGCTTCGAGGTCAGCAAGCTCGGCTTTATGCGGCCGCAGGATACGGTCATTATGCGGCAGGATGCACGCATTGCCGAGGCGAAGCGGGCGGTGCTGGAGCTTGACCGCGCCGGGTATGTCGCGCCAGCCGAACAGAGCATACGGGTTGCCGGGCGGGAGGGCAAGGCGGTGCTCAAGGTAGGCGTGCAGGCAATGAGACTAAGCGGTCATATTAGTGAGCACGACGAGCTGATTGCGAGCAAGCTTGGTCATGTGCTGGCCGGAGGAGACGTTCGGGCAGACGCTGCAGTGAGCGAGCAATATTTGCTCGATTTGGAATGTGAGGCCTTCCTCAGCCTGTGCGGCGAGAGGAAGACGCAGGAGCGGATGAGCCATATGCTGCGAACAGGCAAGCCGCTTCGCAATTAAAGCAATTACGAAGTGAAGGGGGAGGGAACGATGTCGGCTGATTTACCGTTGTTTGTTGATCATGACCGCGATGCGGTCATTGTGTCCGCTGTGCGCACGGCGGTCGGCAAGGCGAAGAAAGGCAGCCTTGCCGAGACGCGGGCCGAGGATATGGGCCGCGCGGTGCTGCAAGCGGCGCTGGCCCGTGCGCCCGGCGTAACGCCGGAGCAGATCGAGGACGTCATTATTGGCTGCGCAATGCCGGAAGGAGAGCAGGGACTTAACGTTGCCCGTGTTTTATCGCTGTATGCGGGGCTGCCGGTGACGACGCCTGCTGTCACCGTGAACCGGTTCTGCGCGTCGGGCTTGCAGGCTATCGCCTATGCGGCCGAGCGCATTCGGCTCGGCGAGGCGGATGCCATCGCATCCGGCGGCGTCGAAACCATGAGCCATGTGCCGATGACCGGCTTCAAGCTCTCGCCGCATCCGGGCATCGTCGATTCGATGCCGGAGGTATACATGGGCATGGGCCACACCGCCGAGGAGGTGGCCCGCCGCTATGGCGTGACGCGCGAGGCGCAGGACGCTTTCGCCGCGAGCAGCCATGCGAAGGCCGCGGCAGCGATCGCGGCTGGCAAGTTCAAGGACGAGATCGTCCCGATCTTCGCGACGAGATCGGGCGTCAATGACGCGGGCCGACCGTGGGAGAAGAGCTTCACCTTCGATACGGACGAAGGCGTCAGAGCAGAGACGACGGTCGCGACGCTCGCCCCGCTCAAGCCGTCCTTTGCCCGCGAAGGAACGGTCACCGCGGGCAATTCGTCGCAGATGAGCGACGGCGCTGCTGCCGTCATCGTCATGAGCCGGGCGCGCGCCGCCGAGCTTGGCCTTGCGCCGCTCGCAGCTTTCCGCGGCTACAGCGTAGCCGGCGTTGCGCCGGAGGTCATGGGCATCGGCCCAATCGAAGCCGTGCCGAAGGCGCTTGCGAAAGCGGGCATTACGCTCGAACAAGTAGATTTGTTCGAGCTGAACGAGGCTTTCGCCGCGCAATGCGTGCCGATCATCGAACAGCTCGGCATCGACCCAGAACGGGTCAACGTAAACGGCGGCGCCATTGCGCTCGGTCATCCGCTCGGCTGCACGGGAACGAAGCTGACCGTCTCGCTTATTCATGAGCTGCGAAGGCGCGGCGGAGGAATCGGCGTCGTAACGATGTGTGTCGGCGGCGGCATGGGTGCCGCTGGCGTGATTGAAGTGTATGGCGAAGTGGAATAAGGAAGAAAACGATTGAGGGGAGGCCATCGGCATGACGGAAACGATACGTTTCGGCGGCAGATTCGTCGTCGAAGATAGCACGCCGGAATCGGTCGTGACGCCCGAGGATTTTAATGAAGAACAGGTCATGATGGGAGACGCTGCCCGGCAATTCATGGAGGCGGAGCTGTTGCCGCGCGATGCGGATATCGAAGCGCTGAACTATGAGCTGACGGTGGAGCTGATGAGGAAGGCGGGCGAGCTTGGCTTGCTCGGCGCGGACATACCGGAATCGTACGGCGGGCTAGGCCTAGACAAGGTAAGCACGACGCTGCTCGCCGAGACTTTGTCTCGCGCTTCGTCCTTCGCTTTGTCGGTCGGCGCGCATACGGGCATCGGCACGCTGCCGATCGTGTTCTTCGGCACGGAGGCGCAGAAGCAGAAGTATCTGCCTAGTCTCGCTACGGGCGAACGGATCGCGGCGTATTGCTTGACCGAGCCGTCTTCCGGCTCGGACGCATTAGGCGCTAGGACGACGGCTCGGTTGTCGCCGGACGGCAAGCATTTCATCCTGAATGGCTCGAAGCTCTACATTACGAACGCCGGCTTCGCCGATTTGTTCATCGTATACGCGAAGGTAGATGGTGAATATTTTACGGCGTTTATCGTCGAGCGGGGGATGAAAGGCTTCAGCATCGGGCCGGAGGAACATAAGATGGGCATCAAAGGTTCCTCCACTTGCCCGCTGTTTTTCGAGGATGTGCCAGTGCCGGTTGAAAACGTGCTAGGCGAGATCGGCAAAGGCCACCGCATCGCGTTCAATATATTGAACATCGGCCGCTTCAAGCTTGGCGCGGGCTGTCTAGGCGCTTCGAAAGAAACGATTGAGCTGGCGTCCAAATACGCGAACGAGCGCAAGCAGTTCGGCAAACCGATTTCTTCGTATCCGCTTATAGGCGCGAAGCTTGCGGACATGAACATTCGGACGTACGTGCTGGAGAGCATGGTGTACCGGACGGCGGGTTGGATTGACGGTATGCTGAGCGGGGCGTCGGCCGAGGAAGTTGCTGGAGAAGGCGCTGCCGACGCGGGCAGCCGGATTGCGGCAGCGATCAGCGAATATGCGTTGGAATGCTCGATCGTGAAGGTGTTCGCGTCGGAAGCGCTGGACTTCGTGGCGGATGAGGGCGTCCAAATTCATGGCGGCTACGGCTACATCAAGGAGTACAAGGTCGAGCGGATATACCGCGACTCGCGAATTAATCGTATTTTCGAAGGGACTAATGAAATTAACCGCATGCTCATACCAAGCACCCTGATGAAAAAAGCGCTCAAAGGCGAGCTTCCGCTCCTGCGCAAAGCGCGCGCCTTGCAAGCCGAGCTGACACAGCCAATGCCGCTGCCGACATTCGACGAGCCGCTCAGCAAGGAAACGTACCGCATCGCTCAAGGTAAAAAAGCTTTTCTCGCCGTTGGAGGGCTGGCTTTACAGAAGCTTGGCATTCGGCTTGAGGAGGAGCAGGAGATCTTGTGCTCGCTGGCCGATATGATGATCGAGCTGTTCGCGATGGAGAGTGCGATGCTTAGGACGAAGAAATTGAACACGGCGGGAGGCGCTGGCGTATCGGACAAATTCGAGCATGCAGCCGCAATGACGGAAGTGTTCGTGCAGGAATCAATGGAGAGGCTCGAGTCGATTGCGAAGCTTGCCCTTGCAGCAATGGAGCAGGGAGACGGACTGCAGATGCAACTATCGGTCTTGAAAAAACTGATGCGTGCGCCGCTTGCCGATACGATCGCGCTGAAGCGGGGAATAGCGGGACGCGTCATCCGAAGTGAGCACTATGTCGTATAAAGGGGGAGAGCGTCAATGGAACCGCTCGGACCGCAGGACCCGCTACTACCAAGTGAGCAGCCGACTGTCGATCAGGCAGATGCTGAATCCGTCCACTCCGCCGTATCCGAACCGCTTCCGCGTCCATGGCTGCGTCACTATCCCGAGGAAATACCTGCTTCGCTCGATTATCCGGACCAAAACATCGTCCAATTTCTCTTGAACGCCGTTAATCATTATCCGAATCATACAGCCGTTCATTTCATGGGCAAAACGATGACGTACCGTGAGCTGCATGCCAATGCCGTTAAGCTTGCGCAAGGTCTTGTAGGACTCGGCATCTCGCCGGGCGAACGCGTGGCGATTATGCTGGCCAATTGCCCGCAGGCGGTCGTCTCTTATTATGGAGTCCTGCTCGCAGGCTGCGTCGTCGTACAGACGAATCCGTTGTACGTGGAGCGGGAGCTCGAAAGCCAGCTTGCCGACAGCGGCGCTGTTGCGCTAATTGCGCTCGATCTGCTGGCGGGGCGTATTGCCCGCGTTCGCGGCGAGCAACCGGAGAACGGACCGCTGCCGCAGCTGCGGCATGTCATCATTACTTCGATTAAGGATGGCCTGCCTTTTCCGAAAAATCTGCTCTACCCGCTCAAGCAGCGCAAGGACGGTATTCGCATCCATATCGAGTACGGCAAGGATGGCGTCATTGCCTATCGCAAGCTGCTTAGCTCGGTGTCCTCTACTGTGCTGCTCCCCGAGCTGCCGAAGGGGGATGAGCTTGCCGCGCTTCAATATACAGGCGGCACGACGGGAACGCCGAAGGGCGTTATGTTGACGCACCGCAATCTGGTCGCCAATACGATGCAGACGTCGGCCTGGTGCTATAAGGCACAGGACGGCAAGGAGCGTTTTCTCGCGGCGCTTCCGCTCTTCCACGTATTCGGCCTGACCGTCCTTATGAATATGTCGGTCTTGCGAGCTGGCACGCTCGTGCTGCTGCCGCGCTTCGAGCCGGATACGGTGCTTCGGACGATCAAGGAGCAGCGTCCGACGATCTTTCCCGGCGCGCCGACGATGTACGTCGCCCTCATTCACCACAAGGATGCTCCGCGGACTGACCTCTCTTCCATCAATGTGTGCATCAGCGGCTCGGCCGCCTTGCCGCTTGAGGTGCAAGAGCAGTTCGAGGCGCTGACCGGCGGGCGCCTCATCGAAGGTTACGGTTTGACGGAGGCGTCGCCCGTCACCCATGCCAATCCGATCTGGGGGCTGCGCAAGATCGGAACAATCGGACTGCCTTTTCCCGATACGGAAGCATCGGTCATCGATCCGGCGACCGGAGAGCACTTGCCGGTCGGTTCGCTTGGCGAGCTGGTCATACGCGGACCGCAGGTTATGAAGGGCTACTGGAACCGCCCGGAAGAGACGGCGCAGACGCTGCGGGATGGCTGGCTGTATACGGGCGACTTGGCGACGATGGACGAAGAGGGCTATTTTACGATTATGGATCGCATTAAGGACGTCATTATCGCCGGCGGATTCAACATCTATCCGCGCGAGGTGGAGGAGGTGCTGTTCGAGCATCCGGCCGTGAAGGAAGCGTCGGTTGTAGGCGTGAAGGATGCATACCGTGGGGAAACGGTGCGAGCGTATTTAGTGCTGAAGGAAGGGTGGAACATTTCGCCGATGCAGCTGGATCGCTGGTGCCGTGAGCGCTTGGCCGCCTACAAAGTGCCTCACCAATATATGTTCCGGGACAGTCTACCGAAGACGATGGTGGGCAAAGTGCTGCGTCGCAGGCTGTTGGAGGAGGAAGCGGAAGCAAAAGCGAAAGCAGAGGCAGAGGCAACCAAGAAGGAATGAAGGGGGAGCGTCATGGATGAGGATTGGTTCGTGCAGCAGGCAGGCGATGCCGGTCTCTTGACGCGGCTGGCCGCGCGTGCGCAGGCTACCTTCTGGGGCTTGCTTGGCTGCGAGGTTGTGCAAGCGGACGGCAAAAAAGCGACGATCTGTTTGGATGCGGGAGATCAGCATTTGAACTTGATCGGCATCGTTCATGGCGGCGTGCTGATGTCGTTAATGGACAATGCGATGGGGCTTGTCGTTATGCTGGCTCATGCGAATGAACGAACGGTGACGGCGACGATGAACACGCATTTCCTATCGAGCAGCAAGGGCGGGCTGTTGATATGCGAGGCGGAAATGCTGCATCGTACGAAGCGCACACTGACGCTGCAAGGGCAGGTTAAGGATGAAGACGGCAAGCTGCTCGCTTGGGCAAGCGGCGCTTATCGACTCGTATAGGGGGATTGGCGATCATTTGCTTACCATTGTGGCATTCGTTATAATACCTAATATATGGAAGCGTAAACATTTGGGTTTTCGATAATAATTTGGACCGTTTTATCCGATAAATAATATATAGGAGGGAGGCGGGATCATGGTTGAAGGTTGGGTAACGATGCTGGTGCTGGCGTTCGGGCTGGCAGTTGCTATCATTGGCGTTATCGCTTATTTAAGAATGTTTCGTAAAGAAAAGTTCGCTTCGGCTGCCCAATCATCGGCTGAAATCCCACCTCCTGTCAAGATTTCGGCCCGTACGGCGGATACGGAGCTCGCTGCCGAGCCGATATCCGAACAAGCCGATCGCATAGATTAATAATTGTTCACTTTCATAATTGTTCCCAAAATGTTATAATAGTAAGAAAAGTTAAAACATTGTGACTCATTGGCCATGGAGTTACCTGCACCGAGGGGGGTCTTGCGGTGGAATAAGCCGCATGCGTTCTCGTACATTGCTGTTTAGGACGACCATCCATCGTATAAGGGAGGAGATTTCATGGCGAAACATAGCCAGAATGAAGTCAAGGAAAGCCTGAAAGAACTCACGAGAATTTTTCAACCCAAGGACCCGCGGAAATTTGTGAAGGATTACATTCGAAAGTACCGGATCACAGGTGGCTACGAGGATGAATTGACGACATTGGTTGAAGACGAGTTAGGCAGAATGAACTCCTCGGTCAGTTGAGCACACGTACCCGAATATATAGCTTTGTCCGTTCCTGCTGGGAACGGGCAAGGCTTTTTTGTTGTTTGTCGTAATTTTCCACCACTCCACCTTCCCCGGTCACTCAACCGTCCAACCCCACTCTGTAAGATCATATATGAGCTTACTACTCCTCAACTTGCCCCGCTATTTGTCGCATCCTCATAACCTTTGGAGGATGCGGGAAATGTTCACGAATAGACGTCATGGGGGAGTGATTCAACGAATATCGTTTACATATACACACGCTTACAAAGTCATCTCATACTTGAGCAAAAACTTTAAGGAGGCACAGTCATGTCACTGGAGTTGAAGTCCAAGGAGCATATTCGAGGCATTCGGAAAGCGGGGCGCATCGTCGCTGCATGCCACAAGGCGATTGCAGGGCGTATTGCGCCAGGCGTGACGACGCAGGAGATTGATCGGTTCGTTGAACGGTTCATGCTGGATCGTGGAGCGACGCCTGCGCAGAAAGGCTATAAAGGATATCCGTTTGCCACTTGCGCCTCCGTTAATGATGTGGTGTGCCATGGTTTTCCCGATAGCGTTCCGCTTGAGGCAGGAGATATTGTGACCATAGATATGGTCGCCGATGTAGACGGCTGGAAGGCTGATTCAGCGTGGACTTACGCCCTTGGGCGAACAACAGCTGCTGCCGACAAGCTGCTTAAGGCGGCGAAGCTGTCCCTGATGGACGGTATTCAGCAGGCTCTACCTGGCAAACGTCTCGGAGACGTCGGTTACGCCGTTCAGTCCAGGGCGCAGCGCGAGGGCTTTCAGGTTGTTACATCATTCGTCGGACACGGTATCGGCCGTCATATACATGAGTATCCGACCGTAGAGCATCGCGGCATACCTGGTACGGGCGTTTTGCTGGAAGAGGGGATGGTTATTACAATAGAACCGATCTTAACGGCGGGCCGCGATGATGTGTACATTGCGCAGGACGGCTGGACGGCACGCACAAGGGACGGAGCGTGGTCAGCCCAATTCGAGCATACAGTGGCCATCACCAAAGAAGGGCCTATCGTCCTGACGCGTTGGGAATAAATGACTAATCAAACCCAGTTGCGCCTCACGAGCCTTGACGCAGACCCGCCTTACGCCAGATCCCCCTCCGTCACACCTTATCTCGTCTAAGAGGTAACTCTCCTCCCTCGTCTAATGGACATTTTCGACGATTAGAGCAGTTTTTTTCGGGGGTTCGCGATTTAACGGACATTTTCGGCTACTAGCTGGCGAAATCGGAGCAATACAACTCCAATTACCCGCTAACTGCTTTAAATGTCCGTTACGTTTCGCAAACCTCAAAATGGAGCCGCTAACGGTCGAAAATGTCCGTTACTTACACGGCATTCTCGTCGTTTACATCAATCGTGCGTCAAACGCGCTAGCTGGCGAGGGAAGATAGGAAGGAGCTGGAGGAATAGTAGCTAGAGGTTAGAGGTAGGAGGCGGCTGTTAGAWATAAAGCGGTAGCTTCTGGCGATTTTGAGGATTTGCTACCGAGAAAAGGCGGGTACAACCCGGATAGATAGCCACATGCGAGTGTAACAACTCCATGTGGCTTTCTTTTTTACATTGAAGTTATCGGAGATTATCGTTATAGCTGCTACGACATGAAACACCTGTGCCAAGCGAGCCGAAAAAATGAGAAATCATAACTATAATAATATCCGTTGGTGATTACGATAACTTGAGTATGACACCAACCGGAGGCTCAACATAATATGAAAAGAAGATCTAAGCATAATCGCAGCGGTATATTTACGTTCTTGCTGGCATTTGTCGCCACAGTCATCTTTGCCCCAATCGGTAAAATTGAGGGGGAAGGAAATATGCTTAAGACAGGTAACTATTTTCATAGCCCTGCTCCGAACGGAGGGAACTCTCCCGACTGGAATGGGTCCGGGGTTATATCCGCGGCGGACGGCGTCTTGTTCGACGGAACCCCGGCTTACGCTGGCTGGATGGGTAGCGCAACCTCGCATTCAACCGTAAATGTAGTTATTGATTTGTTGAAGGACTACCCTTTGAGCCAGATTCGTATCGTGTTGAATTCACCCAACAAATATTGGGGATTTAAGGACATTACCGTAAAGTACCGTCCCGAGTCGGCGACCGGGTATTACATTGCAACCAGACACGTTAGAACGGGAACCGACTTGAACTATTCGGTCACCGTCCCGATGTCGAACGTGACGGCCAGGTTCATCGTGCTGAACATTAGGCGTACCCAAGCTTATCAACATATTCCGCTGACGGAAGTCGAGATTTATAGAGGTTCGGGCGTTGAGGGGCAAAATCCGACTCCTGCTCTTATTCAGGAGGGATTGCAAGCCGAACTGAAGAAAGAGGCCCTGCTGGCGGACAGGTTCGGTCAATGGATGAATGAAGCCTGGCCGGGAAAGGTCGCAACCGAAACGCAGTTGCGGACGGAATATGCCAATGAGGCCGCTGCCTTGGCGAATATTTCTCTGGATACCACGAAATATGATCAATATGGTGGCCTTAAAAGCTTAGGAAAGCAAGCAAGCACCGGATACTTCAGGCTTCAGGCCATCAACGGAAAATGGTGGTTTATTACGCCGGACGGATATCCCTTTATTGTTAAAGGAGTGGATGCAACAAGTTTGTGGGAGGCCGGGTATAAGACGCCGATCCTGAAACCAGACGGCACCCTCAAGCAGATTTTCGAGCAATTGCCCGATCGTACCGCTTACGCACCTGCCTACACCAAAGATACGGGCGGCGAATACATCAGTTTCGTCGTCGCCAATGTCATGAAAAAATACGGAAGCGACTTTGAGTCGAAATGGGAGGATATCACGAAGAAGCGTTTGATCCAGTGGGGGTTTAACACGTTCAGCAAGTGGACCAAACCGAAAAACGTGACGTTCCCGTTCATTCAATCGCTGCAGGACCCCTCGAATTTGAGAAGGATCTTATGGACGTACGACGTATTTGATCCGCAGAGCGGACCCATCATCGAGAACGCACTGAAGGCGCAGCTTCAAAATGCGAGATACAGCAAATGGTTGATCGGCTATACCTACGATAATGAAGCGGGCTGGACTACCGATATTGTAAAAGAGGTTCTGACCTATTCTTCGTCCTCTCCGGCGAAAAGCGCATTCGTCGATTTACTTGCGCAAAGATACAACGGTAGCCTAACCTTGGTAAATCAGAAGCTGGGCACGAACGCTGCATCGTTCGACGCTTTAAAGGATATCCCGGTCAATATCGACAAAGTTCCCGCGGCCGACGTATCGGAATATATCGGGTTTGCGTCCATAACTTACCATTCCATGATCAAAGACATTATTAAAAAATATGATCCGAACCATCTGTTCCTAGGCACGTCCATCGTTCCTACTTGGCGTACCAGCCTGGATTGGGATCATGCGGCCATGGATTATGTAGACGTCTTTTCCGTTGACAGTTATTCAAGAGACGGAAGCTGGATTACCAGATACGAAAGTTACGGAAAGCCTCTATTGAATCTGGAGCATACTTTCGGCTCGTCCGAACGCGGACTTTCCTATTTCAGCTTGGCTACGATGACAACAAGCATAAGGGAAAGAGGATTGGCATACCAAGCTTTTACGCAAAGCCAGGCTGTTCATCCATTGTTTGTCGGCTCGGGCTGGTATTCCTACTATGACCAGCCGGTTACCGGGCGAGTGGACGGAGAAAGCTACAACGTGGGCCTAGTCAATCAGCAGGATCAGCCGTATACGGAAATGGTCAACATCATGAGGACGACGCATGCCGGATTGGAAAATGTTCACCTTATGGGGCTAACCTCTCCTTGAGAGGAGAGAACAGGAATTTTCATCATTGAGGTTAGAACTAAGCAATTGAAAGATGAAGAAAGCCCTGTGAACATTATGTTCACAGGGCTTTCTTCATGCTGTACAAAAGTGAGTGAACAGCCGTTTTGTATTGCACAAAGCTGCTATTGTGCAGAAATGTCAGATTCGTTCACTGTCCAAAACTGTGAAATGTTCAGCAGTGAAGCGGATTTTCACTATGTAGAACATTGTCGGTCAACTATAGTAGGTCTCAGGGCCAAGGCGTCGACAAGATTCACAGTCAGACGCTACATAAGCACGTAAGGTGAACACGCAGTTGAACACGCAAGTACAGTCACAAGCTTCAGAACCAGTAGGAGGGAGTAAACAAGCATGTTAAAGAAAAAAGGAGTTTTGCGGGAGCTATACACGAACCGGATATTATTTCTAATGTTATTGCCGGTGCTATTGTACTTTCTAATCAATAACTATTTACCGATGATCGGGATCTACTACGCGTTCGTACAATTCGACTTCAATACGAGCCTTTTCCAAATGGAATTCGTCGGGCTGAAAAACTTCGAGTTTCTATGGAAATCAGGCAAGCTAACCGAGCTTACGCTCAATACGGTCGGATACAACGTCGCTTTCATCTTATTAGTAAACTTTTTATCGATAACGGTTGCGGTACTGCTTAGCGAGGTCAAAGGGAAATGGTTCAAGAAGATTACGCAATCCGCACTGTTCCTTCCTTACTTCGTATCTTTCGTTATTCTAAGCGTTATCGTATTCAACTTGTTCAACTACGAGCAAGGGGTTATTAACACGGTGCTCCAGCAGTTTGGAGCAGAGCCGGTAGACGTATACAGCAAACCGAAGCTGTGGATTTTCTTGATTATCATGTTCTTCTTATGGAAGAACTTCGGTTATAGCATGGTTATCTACTTAGCTTCCATTACGGGAATTAGCGAAGAATATTATGAAGCCGCGAAGATCGACGGAGCGAACATCTTCCAACGCGCTTGGCATATTACCGTTCCAATGCTGAAGAACACGTTCGCGATTCTGCTGCTGTTCTCGCTAGGAAGCATCATGAAAGGTCAATTCGACCTCTTCTACCAAATGGTCGGCAACAACGGCCTGCTGTTCAGCACAACGGATATTCTGGATACCTATGTATACCGCTCCTTGCGTGTAACGTTCGATATGGGGATGGCGACAGCTGCCGGCGTGTACCAATCGATCTTCGGATTCACGCTCATTATGGTCGTTAACACCATCATCCGTAAAATCAACAAAGATTACGCACTGTTCTAGGAGGGAGCTTATATGAAAATTAGAGAAGATAGCGCCACAAAGTGGTTTCG
This sequence comes from Paenibacillus sp. 2TAB19, assembly GCF_052115185.1. Classification (NCBI taxonomy): domain Bacteria; kingdom Bacillati; phylum Bacillota; class Bacilli; order Caryophanales; family Paenibacillaceae; genus Paenibacillus; species Paenibacillus sp. 2TAB19. The sequence goes on from NZ_JBFRGE010000002.1 coordinate 68,078, forward strand.
GTTAATCGCCTATACAGTCGTTCTAGTGGGCAGCATCTTATGCATACTGCCGTTCATCCTAATTCTGTCGGCATCTCTTTCAAGCAATGCATCTATTCTGCAAAATGGTTACACGATCTTCCCGTCGGAATTCTCGCTCGAGGGCTATAAAGTCATCTTCCAGGTGCCGGACGAGCTGTTCCGAGCTTACGGCGTAACGACCTTCGTAACGATCGTAGGTACGGTGCTTGGCTTGCTGCTTATGACAATGGCGGGTTATGTCCTACAGCGCAAAGATTTCAAATACCGCAACCTGTTCTCGTTCCTGATCTACTTCACGACATTGTTCGGCGGCGGACTTGTTCCTTATTATATGCTGATCACCAACTACTTGGATTTCGCGAATACGATGTACGCGCTCATTTGGCCGTCGTTAATGACGCCGTTCCTTATCATCCTAATGAGGAGCTTCATCAGCTCCGCCRTACCGGATGAGGTTGTGGAATCAGCCAAGATCGATGGGGCGAATGACTTCTTGATCTATTACCGGATCGTATTGCCGCTCGCAATTCCTGGACTGGCAACTGTAGGCTTGTTTCTAGCGCTTCACTATTGGAACGACTGGTTCTCGTCGGCGATGTACATTAACGACGCAACGAAATACCAGCTCCAATTCTACTTATATAACATCATTAATACTTCCGCATTCCTGAGCAACATTGGAGCGGGCGCAGGCATCGTGTTGTCGGAGGGCGTTCCAACCGAATCGATGAAGATGGGCATGGCCATCGTCGTTACAGGACCGATCCTACTGCTGTATCCATTCATTCAGCGTTATTTTGTCAAAGGCTTAACGATTGGCGCGGTCAAAGGTTAGAACCGTTGTTTGGGCAACCAGATTTCGGCTAACATAGATATTACACATTCAAAGGGAGGATTCACATGTTAGGAAAAACAAAAAAAGCGGCAGGTATTATGCTTTCATCTGTATTGCTCCTATCTACAATGGCCGCTTGCAGCAGCAATGGCGACGGCAACAACAAGAGTAACGACACTGGCAATACAGGAACGAACAATACGGCGGCAACAGACGCACCGGCAGACGGCGGCGAAAAAGCGGGCATCGACACTTCCAAGAAGGTAGAACTGCAGTTCTACATGCTCGGCAACGCGCCTAAGGACTTGCCTAAGGTCGAAGCAGAGATTAATAAAATGGCACTTGAAGATTTGAACGCGACGGTTAAATTCAACTTCACGACTTGGACGGACTGGGATCAAAAGTACAAGCTGCTCCTCTCCACGGGTCAAGACGTTGACTTGATCTTCACAGCGGACTGGACGCAATATCAGCAGTACGCGAAAAAAGGCGCATTCCTGGATATTGAACCGTTGCTTCCAACAGCAGCTCCAACGCTTAACTCCTTCGTGCCGAAGGATATGTGGGATGCCGTTCGTATCGATGGCAAAATCTTCACCGTTCCTGCAACGTACAAAGAGTATGTAACGAACGGCTTCGTATGGCGTGAGGATCTGCGTAAGAAATACGATCTGCCGACTCCTGTAGATATGGCTACATTCGAAGCATACTTGGATGGCATTAAGCAAAATGAGCCTTCGATTCAACCGGTAACGATTGGCGGAGCAATTGATCAAGCTTTGTCCGATGCCTATCTGGATTTCCAACGCAAAATTGTTGGAGCATTGCCTTACGGCGTATTCGCTACTTACCAAAAACCGAGCGAAGTCACTTCGTACTGGGGCTCGCCTGAGCACCTGGAAGACCTGAAACGTTTCAAAAGCTGGGCAGACAAAGGTTACTTCTCCAAAAACGAGCTGAACGAAAAAGAAACGTCCCAAGATAAGCTGAAAAACGGAACGGCTGCCGCTATGCTAGGCGATAACCCGACTCGTTACAACAGCACGCAAGAACAAATGAAGTCGCTTCACCCGGATTGGGAGCTGGGCTACACGCCTTACGGCCGTACGAATGGCTATGCAACGCCGGTTCACCCGATCCACAACGGTTTCGCTATTCCGAAGAGCAGCGACAACGCAGAGCGCGCGCTTGCATTCTACGAGAAGCTTGTAACGGACAAACGTTATAACCTGCTTGCGCAATACGGCTTCGAAGGCGTGAACTACACGGTAGAAGACGGTCACTACAAAATGGTTGGCGACGCGAACACGAACGGCTTCCCTCGTGAAGGCATGCAAGGCTGGGCATGGCGTAATCCGGAATTCATGCTGTTCGAGCCAAGCTATGACGGCGTGAAAAAGATTTTTGACGAGTTGGACGCTATTCAAGTACCAGACATCTACACGGGCTTTGCAGAAGACTACACGGAATATCAAGCAGAGAGATCGGCGCTTGAGCAAGTAGAGAAACAATATCTGTTCCCATTGATGGCTGGACAAGTGGCAGACGTGGAAGCAGGATTGAACACATTCATGGAGAAAGCGAAGCAAGCTGGTCTTGAGAAAATTCAAGAGGGCTACAAGAAACAATGGCTGGCGTATCTCACTGAAGCAGGTATTCAATAATAGCATTTAACTAAGAATAAGGGCTGTCCCATAAGGTTATGAACCTAGGGGCAGCTCTTATTCTATATGTGAACAACAGCGAAATAACACGCCGTTGCGCTTTTTACAATGTACGAGATTTGTTCATCTGGGCAAAATGAGATTAGTTCATGCTTACTCAGATTGTTCACTGTCATTGTTTATATGGTTATGGTAGCAATATAGATGTAACGAATCGCTTGCAAGAATAAGGGAGGAAGGAGTTCTGTTACAATTGAAGACGCTTACAAAAGTCTTCGGCTAGTGATGCTTAGTCAGTTACAAACCAAGAGGAGATGATTTGTTGTGAGTAAGATGTTCAAATTATTGCTGACTCTCGCTTTTGCTGCTAGTATCTTTAACTTTGGCGCATCCTCCACTGAGGCTGCCGCCCAAACGATCACGAACGGAACGCCGTGGAAAGACACGAGCGGCGCTTCGCTGCAGGCGCACGCCGGTTCGATTCTTCAGGTCGGATCTACGTATTATTGGTATGGCGAGGACAAGATTCATAATAGTGCGAATCTCAAGGCAGTATCCATCTATTCCTCGACCGACCTGAAGAATTGGACGTTCCAAAGCAATGCTCTCACGACGGCGTCCGCCCCGGAGCTTGCCAGCTCCAAGATCGAGCGTCCTAAAGTCATCTATAACGCTACGACAGGCAAATACGTCCTGTGGGGACATTACGAGAACGGAACGGACTATTCCCTTGCGCGGGTAGCCGTTGCGTCGTCCTCCTCGCCGACCGGACCGTTCACTTACCACGRCAGCTTCCAGCCGAACGGCATGCAGTCCCGAGATATGACGCTCTTCAAGGATACGGACGGTACGGCGTACCTCATCTCCTCCTCCGACAACAACTACAATCTCAGAATATACAAGCTGACGTCCGATTACTTAGCCATTGATTCCGAGATGAACATGATTTACGAAGGCGACCACCGGGAAGCTCCGGCGATCGTGAAGAAAGGCTCCATCTATTATTTGATTACTTCAGGCGCTTCGGGTTGGTATCCGAACCAAGCGAAATATTCGACAGCCACTAGTTTGAACGGACCTTGGTCGGCGCTGCAGCCGATCGGCAACTCGTCCACTTTCTATACGCAGGCTTCCTTCATCCTGACGGTACAGGGCAGCAGCGCGACGAACTATATCTATGTGGGGGACCGCTGGAACTCCGGAGCTTTGGGCGATTCCCGATATGTATGGCTTCCTCTGACGTTGAGCGGTACGACAGCGTCGATGGATTACTACGAGAAAGTCAGCATAGATGCCGCTACGGGAGCCGTATCCGGCGTATCGAACGGCACGCTCATCTCCCAAGGCAAGACGGCAACGGCTCAGTCCGCATTAGGGACCAATCCGGCAAGCTACGCGAATGACGGCAATTACCAGACGGAATGGGTCGCGACAAGCGTAACATGGCCGAATTGGTGGCAGGTAGACCTTGGAGCGAACTATACGATCAAAACGGTTGATCTCTCCTGGTGGATGATGAACGGCTCCGAAGGCTTCTACCAATACAAGATCGAGACGAGTCTCGACAATATGAATTGGACGGTAGCGCTGGATCGTACGAGCAATACGACTTACGGGTTTACTTCGGACTCGCTCTATGCAACGGCGCGGTATGTACGGGTTAATATGGTGAATGCGGATCTGTGGAATAACCCTGGCAATTGGTATACGCCAAGACTCTGGGAGGCTAAGATATACGGCACCCCTGCGACTGCGGCGGTGACGACGAGATGGTCGTCGCATAACTTCCCGACAAGATATATTGCCAATGATGCCGGCAACGCCAAGATTGTGGAGAATCCAACGCTCGCGAACTCCGAGTGGATTATGGTTCCCGGCTTGGCAGACCCGTCGGGCGTTTCCTTCCAGTTGAAAAGCAATCCTGGCATTTTCTTGAGACACTACAACTACGTGCTCGTTGCACAGACGAACACGGGTGGTGCCTTCGCAGCCGATGCTACGTTCTATAAAGTGGCGGGGCTTGCGGACAGCAGTAAGTTTTCGTTCCAATCCTACAACTATCCTACCCGGTATATTAGGCATTCCAGCTATAACCTAAGAATTGACCCAATCTCGACGGCTACCGAGAAGAGCGACGCTACGTTCAACCAACTATAAATGTACAGCATGGGGGACTAAAGATTGTTTTAGTCGCAATAACCAAAATAAATGCGACAGCCTGAGCGGATCGATTCCGCTGGGGGCTGTCGCCTTTTTTACAGATATAATGTTTGCCTGTATTTCATACAGTCTAATCGGCCCCATCGCCTGTGAAGTGACTTTTGGGTGGAAATCATACAGTCAAAACCGGCATTCTTGCGCCTAGCAGCCCGCCAGCGCCCATTTGACTGTACCAAATCCAATCAAAACCTGAATTGATCTCGTTCCTAGCCATTTGATTGGAAGAAATCCATTCAAAAGGTTAGGACACCTCTAAGGGATCCGTATGAACCGGAACCGGACACTCTCCGCTATAGATGCTTATTTTTTCTTAGGGTGAGCATTACGGAATTCGGACGGCGTGACGCCGTATATTTTCTTGAACATGCGATGGAAGTACGAGCTGCTCGTATAGCCGGTCTTCTCGGCGATGTCGGATACGGAGCATTCCGTCGTTGTTAGCAGTTCCTTGGCTTTCTCCATACGGACATGATTAATCATGTCGACGATGGTGGTGAGCGTCTGCTGACGATAGACGCGGCTGATGTGATAAGAAGACATGTTCAGCTCGTCCGCGACGTAGTTCAAGCTAAGGTTCGGATCAGTGAAATGGGTTTCAATAAGATGCGTAATCTTCCGTATGAGATCCTCTTGCTTGCCGCTGCGTTTCTCGACGAGCTTGGATTTCATTAAGTCGAAAAACGTGAAGTACGCTTCCGTCATTTCTTCCAGTGTTTCGAAGTCATCGATCTTCGGCACGGCGAGCTCCGCGTTAAAGCCTAGCTGCAGCGAGCCGTTTCGCTCGATTTCCTTAAGCATGTTGCCTAGCGCGACGGTCATATGCGTAGCCGCCGAATGGACGACGCGGATCGGATACGGCGCGGTCTCGCCGATGATTTCCGTGAACATCGATTTGGCCTCGTCGGTCTTGCCTGCGATCAGCGCATCGATCATACGTTTCTCCTTGCCTACCGGGAAGGAGTAATCGACGCCCTCAGAGAATTGAAGCGACTCTGTCTCGATCACCGCGCTTCTGCCTTGGAAGAAGCGGTGGAAGGAGGCTTCTTTGGCTTGCTTATACATGGCATGAAGTTGGTGCGGGTCGTCTGTAATAGGCGTTACTGCAACAGAGATGCCGATATGAATGTACTCGAGGCACGCTGCCTGCACTTCACTGAGCATTGCACGAAGCGGCTCTGATTCCGCTAACGCAGGATCTACTACATTGAGCAGCATAAGGATACTGTCATCCTCTAGCTCGATAGAATCGACGCGGAAGTTCTTGGAGCAGACTTCAGTCGCGATATTCATGWTCGCAAATTTGTAAGTGAGCATATCTTTGGAATTATATTTCTTCAATTTCTCGAACTGATCGATGCGCAGATAAATGAGCAGATAAGGCTTTGTGAAATCAAATGAGATATCTGCCCGTCGCAGCTTGTCCAGCTGCACCTGCGGATCGAACTCTTGAATCTGAACAAGCTTGTGCAGAATGTTCTGGCGTATCGTATAGCTGCTGTTTCTTCGTTCGGACTCGAGATCCGCCATGCGGCTCTCGATCTTGTTAATCGGCACGTACAAATAGCGGGAGAGCAGCCAGGAAAGGAACAGGCCCGCGAGCAGTACGGAGGAGGCGATAAGCAGCGTTGTAACCCTCACCGACTTCATTTCCTTGACGATCTCTCCGTATGGAGAAATGCGGACGTAGTGCCAGTCGTATTGCGGAGAAGAGGTGCGTGAGATTAACGATTTGACGCCTTCGAACGAGGCGATCGTGTACCCGTTATTCGGCTCCTCTTGCGCTGCTTGTATAAGCTCGAAGTCTTGCTCGCTTAGCTGCAAAGGCTTAAGATCGCCCACGGAACGCACGATATTCCGGTCATCCAATAGCAGCGTGCGTGCAGAGCCGTCAGTCGTTTTTCTCGCCAGCTCGCCAGTGATCCAAGAAGCCGAGATGTTGACGACTACGGCGGAATTCATTTGTTTGTTGGAGCTGATGGCATCGTAGCAGAGATACGTGTATACACCTATATCCTCCTCATTCGATTTGACTGCCTTGATAATCCTTGGAATCGGCGTGAACGGCTTATACTCCTGATAGTGGTCGAGAATGTCCATAATGCCTGCATCATTGACTTCGCTTTGTTCAAGAATACCGCTCTGACCGGTTTGCGCTGATATATAGAAGAGATCCTCAGTCGGATTATATACATATATAGACTGGATATAAGGCATGGTGGCTAAGTAGTTGCTGATATCGATCATGACGGCCTGCTCGTCAAAAGCGCTCGGATTTTGATAATAGAGCACTTTGGCAATCGCGCTGTTCCGATAAATTTGGAAAGCAACCGATTGTGCGCTTTCTGTCGTTTTGGCTACGGCTTGTCCGGTCTCCCTTAGATTACTGAGATCCGACTCATAGGCTTTATCCTGAAGTATGCGGGTGAATGAAAAGTAATACACGGACGAGCTGATCAGCAGCACCATTACGATGCTGAGGGTAATACCGAGCAGTAGTCTGACGTATAGTTTGCCGTTTCTTCTGATCCTGTTCAAACGCAATGAATACTCCCCCTTAATCTCTATAATGTTTCATTGCTGCGTGTGTACATTTCTGCTCAATTATAGCTTGTGCACAGTGTATACGGTAGTAGAGCGTTCCCTACTTTATGCATAAATTCCACTTTCGGCAGTGAACAAAGTTGCTTTATGTGAACATTTCTGTGAAAAGAGCCGCGCTGTGCGGGTGTTTGTCGAATAATGAACGATGCACACAACCGTTCACATGAAAACCGCACCTTTGTTCACTAAGTACAGCATGTTGCTATAGTCCAGTGAAGTTTTCGATTATAAACTGGTTGGAGAGAGGATGCAATAGAAAAAGATTGGAGTGGGGAAAAGCAATGGAAACTCTTTCGAATTGGCATGCGGATGCGTGGTCGCAGATTACGAAAAAGGTTGCAAGCACCAGCTTGCGTATAGGTGACGGATTTCCTCATGCAAGCGTCGAGGGGAAGTACAAGCTCGAGCCGGCTTCATGGTGGACGGCAGGCTTCTGGCCAGGTCTGCTTTGGCTCGTGTATCGAGATACAAAAGAGGAGCGTCTGCGGCAGCTGGCCGAATCCTGCGAGAATCAGCTGGATCAAGTCATTCTCGACTATGAGCGGCTGGATCACGATATCGGATTCATGTGGACGCTGACAAGCGTGGCGAGGTATAAGCTGCTCGGGGATGAACAGGGCCGGCGGAGAGGTTTGCTGGCTGCTAATCTGCTAAGCGGACGCTTTAACATGCAAGGGAAGTTCATACGTGCCTGGAATCCATGGAAGCCCGGCGACCGCAACGAAGGTTGGGCGATTATCGACTGCATGATGAATCTGCCGCTGCTTCTATGGGCGACGGACATTACGGGAGATCCCCGGTATAAGCATATGGCGCTGGCGCATGCGGATACGGTGCTGCAGCATTTCATCCGGCAGGACGGCTCGGTCAATCATATCGTTGAGTTCGATCCGGAGAGCGGAGAGCGTCAGCGTATTCATGGAGGACAGGGCTACTCGCCCGATTCCGCTTGGTCGCGAGGGGCGGCATGGGCGCTATACGGCATGAGTCTGGCTTTCCGTTATACGGGTGAAGAGCGCTACCTGGATGCTGCTAAGCGCGTAGCTCATTTCTTCATCGCCAATCTGCCGGAGGACCATGTGCCGCATTGGGATTTCAGACTGCCGCCGGAAGTCGTCAAGTACCGCGACTCTTCTGCTGGAGCTTGCGCCGCTTCGGGGCTGCTGCTGCTCGCAAGGCTGGTGCGTCAAGAAGAGAGCTCGCTCTATTATGACGCCGGAGAGCGTATGCTGCATTCGCTGTATACGAATTACGGTGCATGGGACCGCAACGATGAGGAAGGGCTGATCCTGCATGGCACGAGTCATTATCCGGAAGGCAGAAATGTTGATGTGCCGCTTATTTACGGCGACTATTTCTTCGCCGAAGGCATTGCGCAATTGAACGGGCATGAAGAGCTGTTCTGGTAAGAACGAGTGGTTAGAGAGAGGAGAGACAGGATCATGACGAATAATGGGAAGCCATTGCCGATCAAGTCGAACCCGCTCGCGACAAAAGAGGATATGCAGGATGCGCTTCGCCAGTTATGCGAGCCGCTGGTTCCTTATTATAGTGATGGGAAGGCGCATCTAAAGCTGGGTGAGACAGGATCGGGCTGTACGAGTGAAACCGCGGAGATGGAAGGTTTCTCGCGCGTGTTATGGGGACTTGCGCCGTTGGCAGCCGGAGGCGGCGATTCAGCGCTATGGGACATCTATAGGGAAGGAATCCGAAACGGAACGAATCCGGAGCACGAAGAATATTGGGGAGTCGTGAACGATTACGATCAGAAGCTGGTAGAGATGGCGTCCTTCGGCCTTGCGATGGCGCTGGCGCCCGAGCAGGTGTTTCATCCTCTGTGCGATGTGGAGAAGGGGCGCTTCTTCGACTGGTTCAACCAAATCAACGAACGTCCGGTCTACGACTGCAACTGGCTTTTCTTTCTGGTAATGGTCAATCTCGGCTTCAAGAAGCTTGGCCTTCCGTACGACCGAGAGCAAATGAACGCGAATTTGGATCGGATCGACGAGTTCTATCTATCGGACGGCTGGTATTCGGACGGCATCGGCGGACATTGCGACTACTACGGGCCGTTCGCGATTCATTATTACGGCTTGATCTATGCGGAGTGGATGGGGGAGGAGGATCCGAAGCGCGCAGCGCTTTATAAGGAAAGGGCGTCGCTGTTCGCGAAGGACTTCATTTACTGGTTCGCAGGCGACGGCTCCGCGCTGCCTTACGGTCGAAGCTTGACGTATCGGTTCTCGCAGGCAGCCTTCTGGAGCGCGCTTGCTTATGCGGGCGTGGAGGTGGTTCCCTATGGCGTCATGAAGGGAATTGTGTTGCGGCATTTGCGTTGGTGGTTCGCCCAGCCGATCTTTGAATCGGACGGAAGACTGTCGATTGGTTACGCCTATCCGAATCTCGTCATGGCGGAGAACTACAATGCACCGGGATCACCGTATTGGGCGTTCAAGACGTTCCTGCCGTTGGCGCTGCCGGAGCAGCATCCGTTCTGGCAGGCAGAGGAACTGCCGCTGCCCGAACTGGACGAGCGCTTCTTGCAGCCGTCGCCTCATCTAATCATTCAGAGGCAGGAAGCAAGCAACCATATTGTCGCTTTCAATGCAGGACATCCCTCGACGAACGAGCATACGCATACCGCTGCCAAATATGAGAAGTTCGCTTATTCCAATCGATTCGGCTTCAGCGTGCCGCGAGCGGAATGGGGACTTGCGCAAGGCGCATACGATTCGATGCTCGCGCTTAGCGAAGGCGACCGGATCTATCGGGTCAAGCGAAAGGCGGAGCGGTCGACGATCGAGGATGGCGTTATCCATACCGTATGGAAGCCGTGGCTTGATGTCGAGGTGCAGACATGGCTCATCGTCGGCGCGCCATGGCATGTGCGCATTCACCGCATCGCGTCCAGCAGATATCTCGATGCCGCCGACGGCGGGTTCGCGCTCGGCGTTGAAGATCGTCAAGGGAAGAGAACGCTGCAACAGGGCAAGGAGCAGGGAGGAGCGCTGGCCGTATCCGCTCTAGGTGCAAGCGGCATCCGACTGCTCTTTGGCAGCGGGCAAGCTGAGCTTGTTCATCCGAACGCGAATACGAATGTGCTGTACGCGCGGACGGTCATTCCGACGGTGACGGCCAGCTTGCAGCCGGGCGTCCATTGGGTAGCGACTGGCGTATATGGCAATCCGGGAAGCGAGCTAGGTGATTGCGCAGAGCAGTGGGAGATTGGGCCTCGAGTGGTCTGCGAGAACGATAGCTTCAACGTGTATATAGGCGGGGAGAGCATTTATAAACTAACGAATGTTGGCATAGAGAGGATTGAAGCATAAGCAATGGGAGCAGAAATGAAACCAACAAGCGGTTGGCTTAGCGACGTGAGCGTATTTCGGGTGAACCGTCTCGATGCCCACTCGGATCATCGTTACTATCGCACGATGGAGGAAGCGGAGGCGGGAGCGCCGATGGCGCTTAGACATGAGCTGAACGGAAGCTGGAAGTTCAGCTATTCGGGCAGAGCGGAAGCGAGAGAAGCTTTATTTTATGACGTAAATTATGATCACTCGGGATGGTCGGACATTCAGGTTCCGGGTCATATTCAGCTGCAAGGCTTCGCCTCGCCGCAATACGTCAATACGATGTACCCGTGGGACGGGCTGGATGGCGTGCGTCCTCCCGAGCTTCCGAAGGAGAACCCTGTCGGCAGCTATGTGAAGACGTTCGAGCTGCCTGCTAATATGGCGGGCCAGCCTGTATATATTTCGTTCCAGGGTGTCGAGTCAGCCTTCTACGTTTGGTTAAACGGCGAGTTCGTCGGTTATGCGGAGGACAGCTTCACGCCGTCGGAGTTCGAACTGACGCCATACGTGCGTGAGGGAGAGAACAAGCTCGCCGTAGAGGTGTATCAGCGGAGCACGGGAAGCTGGCTGGAAGATCAGGATTTCTGGCGGTTCTCGGGTATTTTCCGCGATGTGTACCTGTATACGATTCCTGAGCTGCATGTGCAGGATGTGCGCGTTCGGGCGGAGCTGGACGATTCCTATTCGCAGGGTACTTTAACAGTGGATTTGCAGTTGATGGACAATATTCATCCGGCTGCTCAGGCACGAGTGGAGCTGAAGGATGCGGAGGGCCTTACGGTGGCTGCTGTGACAGGACAATTCGGGGACGGTCCGCTGACATTGACCGCTGCTGCAGGAGAGGTGCAGCTCTGGAGCGCGGAGAAGCCCTATTTATATCGGGTCTGTATTTCGGTATGGAATGCCGAAGGGGAATTGGTAGAGGCGATTGTGCAGAAGGCCGGCTTCCGCAGGTTCGAGATGATTAATCGGTTAATGTGCTTAAACGGCGAGCGGATCGTATTTAAGGGCGTTAACCGCCATGAGTTCAATTGCCGCAGCGGCAGGGTTGTGACGAAGGAGGATATGCTTTGGGACATTGCGACGCTCAAGCGCAACAACATCAACGCTGTGCGTACGTCCCACTATCCGAACCAGACGTTATGGTACGAGCTGTGCGATGAATACGGCGTGTACGTCATCGATGAGATGAACCTGGAATCGCATGGTTCCTGGCAGAAGATGGGGGCCGTCGAGCCTTCGTGGAATGTGCCGGGCGATAAGCCCGAATGGCAGCCCATCGTCATGGACCGCGCGATATCGATGCTGGAGAGGGACAAAAACCATCCGTCCATTCTTATCTGGTCATGCGGCAACGAATCATATGCGGGCGAAGTTATCCTGAATGTATCGAACTATTTCCGCGAGGCGGATCCGAGCCGATTGGTGCATTACGAGGGCGTGTTCCACAATAGGGCGTTCGACGACACGAGCGATATGGAAAGCCGCATGTATGCAAAGCCGGCGGATATCGAAGCTTATTTGCAGAGCGATCCGGCTAAGCCTTACATTAGCTGCGAGTATATGCACGCAATGGGCAACTCCGTTGGCGGACTGCACAAATATACGGAGCTGGAGAGCAAATACCCGATGTATCAAGGCGGCTTCATCTGGGATTATATCGATCAGTCACTCGTGAAGAGCAATCGGTACGGTCAGGAGTACTTGGCGTACGGCGGAGACTACGACGACCGTCCAACCGACTATAGCTTCTGCGGCAACGGAATCGTGTTTGCCGATCGGAAGGAAACGCCGAAGATGCAGGAGGTTAAGTTCCTGTATCAGAATATAAAGCTGGAAGTGTCGCTCGACTCGGTTGCCGTTAAGAACGAGAACCTGTTCGAGAGCACGGAGGGATTGAGTCTCCAATACCGCTTGTATCGGGACGGTAGGGAAGTGTTTGCTGGTGAAAGCGATGTCCTCGTAGCGGCGCAGCATACGAATGTTATTCCTTTCATATTGCCGGAAGGAGTCGATAGCGAGGCTGGCGAATACTGCTTGCACGTTTCGTTAGTATTGAAAGAGGACGAGCTGTGGGCAGAAGCGGGGCATGAAGTCGCGTTCGGGCAGCACATTTATATCGTAGAGCTACAACCGCAAGCTGATGTTGCAGGGCAGGCGTCCGGGGAACTGAAGGTTATCGAGGGAGACGTTAATATCGGCGTAACCGGGGAAGGCTTCGCCATGCTGTTCTCGAAGCAAGCGGGCTCGATCGTATCGTTGCGGTATGGCGACGGAGGTGAGATGATCGCCGCTCCGCCAATGCCGTTGTTCTGGCGCGCGACGACGGATAACGACAAAGGCTACAACCAAGGTTTCCAAGCGGGAGCTTGGTATGCGGCAAGCCTGGCTCGCCGTTGCGAGAGCGTCGAGCTAACCGAAGAGGCCGGGTCGGCAACAGTTGCTTATCAGTACTCCTTCAGCATTAGCCCGGATGTGCGGGTAAGTGTAGCCTATACCGTATTCGCAGACGGACGTCTTCGTGTTCGCTCGCGGTATAGCGGTGCCGAAGGTTTGCCGAACTTGCCGATCTTCGCGTTAACGTTCAAGATCCCGGCTGATTATGATCGTTCGCAGTGGTATGCGATGGGGCCGGAAGAGAACTATGTCGACCGCGCTTTCGGTGCGCGTCTCGGCGTATTCGAGCGACGCGTTGACGAACTGCCTTCCAGCTACCTAGTGCCTCAGGAATCGGGAAATCGCACGGGTGTGAGAAGATTATTGATTACCGATGCTGCCGGAGCGGGCCTGAAGATGAGCGCCGATCCGCAAAGGCCTGTGGAATGCACGCTGTCGCCATACACCGCCTTCGAGCTGGAGAATGCAGCCCATGCATGGGAGCTGCCGAATATCCATTATACGGTCGTGACCATTGCTGGCAAGCAAATGGGCGTCGGCGGCGATGACAGCTGGGGAGCGCCTGTGCATGATGAATACTTGATTCCAGCAGATAAAGAAATAGCGTTCGAGTTTACTTTGAGCGCTGCCGGGAAGTAAGTGCCTTACTCGGCATGAAGGATCTCATTCACCACCTAACCGTGGCGGATGAGGTCCTTTCGTTTTCGTAATCCGTCATGTTATAGCATATCGAATATGTTCTATCGAGGCGCTATAATAGAAGAAGGATATAAATCGGAAATGAGGGAGCGGCAGCCGTATGGGGAAAATGCTTGCAAGCGTGCGCAAAGGATTTGGCAAAAAGCTCGTGTCGCTGCATACGTGGAACGGATGGATCGTCGTCCTATTGGCGCTTACGGGGCTCATTCTAGTGGGCGGCTTCTGGCGCGGCATTCTCGGCGAAGGACGCGTATGGATCAAATGGCTGCATATCGTTGTCGGTATCGCCTCGATTCTGCCGGTAATCTATTATTTGCTGCTTGCGGGTAAGCACTGGAAGCAGCTTAAGGATAAGCCTGCCCAGCGGGCAAATGTAATCGTTGTGCTGGCTCTGCTGCTGGGCTGGTTTTTGTCTGGTGTACTGCTATGGCAGTTCCGGGCAGTCGGGCCGCGCGTCTCTAATGTGGCGTTGGTCGTGCATGATCTGCTTACGTGGGTCGGCCTGCCGTATATCATTTATCACTCGCTCACTCGGGTGCGGTGGCTCAAGGAGCCGAACCGCCGAACGATTAAGCGAGGCGATGAAAGCGAGGCGGCTGCGGCTGCAGGAGCGCTGCATCCCGCAGCGCCACAGCCGGTGTATACGCGCCGCTCGTTCATACGCGGCGCAATTGGTGCAGGACTTGCGGTCACGATTGGACCTTCCTTCCTGAAGTGGGTCGGCGATTCGCTCGGCAACTTCGGCGTTGGCGGCAGCGAGTCGCTTGAGAAGCTGATCGAGAACGATGGCAACAGCCTCGTTCCCGTGCCGCAGCCGCTTCCGGCATCGTCGCCTCCGCTCGGCGGAGGAGCCCAAGGGCAATTCCGCGTGTACACCGTCACGCCGATCCCGACGTTCACGAACGAGAACTGGTCGTTCACGATAGACGGACTCGTCGACCACAGTTTCAAGTGGGACTGGAAGCAGTTCGTCGCGCTGAAGCGCGAGGTGCAGGTGAGCGATTTCCACTGTGTAACAGGCTGGTCGGTGTATAAGAATACGTGGGAGGGCATTAAGCTGAAGGATCTGCTGAAGCAGGCAGGGGTGAAGGCATCCGCCCGTACCGTGAAGTTCTATTCCGGTGACGGCGTATACACGGATACATTGACGCTTGAACAAGCGGATTTGGACGATGTGCTCGTCACCGTTATGCATGACGGTAAGCCAATCCCAAGCGATCTTGGCGGTCCCGTAAGGCTGATCGTGCCGAAGATGTACGCCTACAAGTCGGTCAAATGGCTGAACCGGATCGAGCTGATTGACGGCGAGCATGTCGGATATTGGGAGCAACGCGGTTATTCCAACGATGCTTGGGTGTAGTGTAGTTCAGCATGCCCCTTCTTCGGGCCTCTCCAGCTGATATGGCGTTTTGCCTGTATTTCATACAGTCTAATCGGTCCCAACCGCCTGTTAAGCGACTTTTGAGTGGAAAACATACAGTCAAAACCGGCATTTGAGCCCTCAGCAGGGTTCCTCCGTCCGTTTGCTTGTACAAAGTCCAATCAAACTCTGATATCGTATCGTTTTCAGCCATTTGACTGCACAAAATCCACTCAAAAGCCCAGGACTAGGCGTTAACTTTCCGAATTGGAGAAACGGACATGAATGGACACGATTTCCGCCCGCGAGCCGATACGGATCGGAGGGCCCCAGAAGCCGTAACCGGAAGATACGATGGAATGCAGCGATCCTTTCTGCAAGTAACCCCAATCGTTTTCAAACAACCTGTCGGTTATTAAATTGCCGGGTGCGATTTGTCCATGATGGGTATGGCCGGATAACATCAAATCGATGCCTTGCTCCTCCGCGATACCCAGTTCGACCGGTTGATGCTCAAGCATAATGACCGGCCCGGAGCGGTCGATGTCTTCCATTAAACGATCAAGCTCCGCTCTCTCCGTATCACTGTAATCCTTCCGCCCGACCAGCGTGAGCCAGTCTCCAACCTGGGTTGTCTCGTCATAAAGCACCTGGATGCCGCTTTCCTCTATAAGCGCGACTAGCTCCTCCGTCTCGCCTTTGAACCGGTCATGATTGCCCAAAGAAGCGAATACGCCAAGAGGCGCCTCGATCTCCGATAAAATATCGCCAATGCCATTTTCTTTATAAGGTAAAATATCGTCATCCACAATGTCGCCGGGCAACAATACGATGTCCGGTTTCAACGCGTTAATTTCCTCAACCATTCGCTGTGCATGGCCTTTCCCCGACAAATAGCCAAAATGCATATCGGACGCCATAACGATATGAAGCTCACCATTCGCTGTGCCTTTCTTGTCGATATGTATGTCATAGGATCTCACTGTCGGACTAAAGGCATTAAAGCTTCCATAACCGAGCAGAGCCACCAACAGGAGCAAAGTGACGATTCCCGACCACTTCTGGATGGCATGGCGCGGCAGCCGTGTCAGCTTCGTTAACCAGACCGTAAGGTGAACGAGCGGGAGCAGCATGATCAATAAACTGAATAGGGCCAGCCAATAGCTGCCGATGACGCTGAGGATGGTCGACCCCGCGACAATTCTGGAGAGAAAGAGAGAGCTTGCCAGAAAGACTAGCGTAATGATATAAAATAGCCGGAACCTGCGCGATACCGCCGGCTTTATCCACGTCCAACCGCTCCAACCGATATAGAATACGATGAGGGCGTACACAACGATAAACACAAGCCCGATGATAATAAACATGTTGGTCCTCCTTAATCATGTTGCCTTCTATTATACATCCGATTGACCGATCAGTGGTCAGGAGAACTTGCAGCCGAAAATAGACGAATGAATCAGGTACAAACGTCGTGCCATGACCTATCCCCCGAAAATACACTGTTAACCGGATAGTTATATATCCAACGCAATGGCAGGAGGGAATGAATGTTTTGGTGGTCAGAAGAAGAAGACTTACAGTTGTTGAACGAGTCAGCAGACTTGAGTTGCCTATAACAGCTAGAAATTTAATTGCAACTCCCGCATTCGATAAAGTTGTCCGTTCCGTGCTGCCGGGTCTTGTATCAACGCCCGCATTCGCGCAAGCCATTCAAGCTGCGAATATTGCTGAACCAGCTAGAGCGGTAGAATCCCAAGGAGCAGTTGGGCCACAAGGGGCAACTGGAGCTACTGGTCCACAGGGGCAACAGGGAATAGAGGGAATACAGGGCCAAGCGGGTCCCCCTGGCATTTTGGATGTACGATTTGCCGGAAGCAGTGAGCCTGTTCCTTTGACGGAAAACGAGGCAACGACCACGTTAACCCTGTCGCCAATTGTTCTTGGAGCAAATCAAATCGTGAAATTAGATGCTTTTGCAAATGTGGAATTTACTAATAGTCTAAGTTATTTGGTCAATAGCTTCCTATCAAGAAATCCGAATGATATTATCGCTGTTAATAATGAAGCCGTTGTGCCGGGGCCGAATCAGCCTCCATTCGAGCAAATTACCGTGACACCTAGTCTTACTTGGGTCGACAATCCGGGACCGGGTACGTACAATTATTCATTTACTGTTAAAGGGCTGGCTACAGCTGCAGGAGAYGCCGGGGGATCGATAAATGCCCGGGCTGTTACAGCTACGGTTGTAAATACGAATGGTACTATTTAATTTTCAAATGCGATGATCGTCATTTAGGCCGGATGCCTCTTTAGCGGGGAGACTTACGGCCTTTTTACGATTCATGCTGCTGTTATATGCATATTTCAAGGCTTGTCATACTATATTTAACATGGTACATATTGTAAGGTGTGAAATAAGGGATGAAGGGAGAGATTCAGCGATGTGGGAACGGAAAGAGCTGAAGCAGAGAGCCAAAGAGGTGCTGCGCACATCGTATTGGAAGGCGTTTCTCGTAAGTATTATTCTTGCATTTGTCACTGGAGGCGGAGGCAGTCCGTCAACCTTTAACCTTGGATCATCCCCTTCCTCCGACATGGATGTAGACTGGGAGGTTATCGGTCCTTTCATTGCGATCGCGATCATCATCTTTATTATTGTCTTCGTGTTCGCTTTAGCGTTTCGTATTTTTCTCTGTTTTCCTCTTGAGGTCGGTTCGATGCGCTACTTCAAGCAAGCTGCGGAGCATGAGGTGAATCTCAACCATATCGGCTACGCGTTCAACAAACACAGGTATTGGGATGTCGTGAAAGCGATGCTGTGGAGAACGTTCCTGAACTTCCTATGGTTTCTGCTCCTTATTATCCCGGGAATCGTGAAATCGTACGCATACAGCATGGTGCCTTACATTTTGGCGGACAACCCGAACATTGGGTATCGGCGCGCAGTGGAATTAAGCAAGGAAATGACACGGGGACATAAATTCCGTATCTTCGTGCTTGATCTAAGCTTTCTTGGATGGATTCTTCTCGGTATAGTCGTATTATTCGTTGGTGTTCTATTCGTAATGCCATATATATACGCCACAAAGGCGGAACTTTATCTGGCCTTGCGTCAACAGGCGCTGAAGAACGGACTAACATCGGAAGAAGAGCTGCGGCTGAATCAGACGCCAGTTATCTAAATAGGAATGGTGTTAAACAGAGTAGCGGAAATATGACGTCCGCTGCTCTGTTTGTTATGGCTTTAATGCACCTGTCGAGAACGTATAGACCCATTAAACCCTTTCACGATTAGCCATATCGCTAAAATCATCTCGTTCGCTGCTACAGGAAGCGATAAGAGCGCGCCCCAAACGGAAAGCTGAGCAAATACGCCGAACATTTCGAACAACGCCGCAATGAATACGAGAGTCGCCCCGGTCATGCCTAAGATGGAGATAAAACGCGGTACGAGCTTGGTTTGATAGAAGATATAACTGTACATCATCGTACTAATCCCTAGCATGAAGTTAGGTCCCAGTATGAATGTCCAGTCGTGAACGGCATGCAGAACAGTGCCCGAAGCATGGTAAGAGCCTGCGTCCGGAGTGCCTGCCGATACATACTCCTGGCTCAAGGTTAATAGGGCCAGCATGCTGACGATGCCGATGATAATGATAACGGCTTCCATGAACCGGAAGCATACATGGCCGAGAGCAAGGCTTTCATTGTACCTGCGCAAAAAGGGAAACATCATAATGGATGTGCCGATCGCCGATACGACAAGAATCAATTCCATGAGCGCCCCGAGTACGATCCGATTGGCATGAGCAGCGCCGTTAATCAAGTAATCGGGGTCATTGAGGATCGGATCGTACAGGATAAGCCCAATAATCGATGAGGCTGCCGCAAGAATAAACAGTATGCCCACCATTTTACCAGCAGTATTGGATGATTTCATAAGATAACCTCCTATTTTTCTTTACTCGCGTGTTCCCCGTAGAAAAATACCTCTTCCAAAGGCAAGCCGAAGGCAATAGCGATGCGAAAAGCCAGCTCGAGCGAGGGCGAGTAGTTGCCCTTTTCCAACGCTACGATCGTTTGTCTGGTTACGCCGACCTTGTCAGCCAATTGCTGCTGCGTCATTTCGTCATGGTTGAAGCGTAATTTGCGGATGTGATTGCCGACAAGATTTTTGCCCATTCTTACACTCCTCTCCGGTAGTGATACAGCTTCGTCACGTTGCTGGCAACATCGGAAATGAAACCCGAGACGATCAAGATGACGAACATCATTTGTACAGGCTGCTCGATAGCCAGCGATGCCATGGCGAGAAGGAAGCCGATTATGAATACGAAGAAGCCGTTTCGGTGTGCCTTCAATTCGATCTGTTTATCCAGTTCATCCGCGAACGTCGGCTCCTTCTCCCCGGTTGTAATCCGAAACACGATGTTGAATACGATGCTGATCACGATATGCGCGAGGATTGAAACCAAAGTCAGGACGAGGACGAAAGAGCCCCAATAACGAAGCATTTCCGTGGACGCCAGTCCTTCCTCCGGATACCGCACATACTTGAATACGCTGAAAGAAACGAAAATGAGGATGGCGCTGATGATCGATACAATGCTCTTTTTTTCTTGATAAGTCATGCCTTAAACCTCCTATAGGATTTATTTTCCAAGTTAAGCTTGATATACATAATGTATATGTTACCATTCATCGTGTCAAGTAAACTTTACATAGAAGGCGGAAATATTCCCGAATTAGGCGGTAGTGGTATAATCACGGTAGACCGACGGAATTAGAAGGGTGATAGCGATGAGCGTAATTCGTTTGGAGAATGTGACTAAGAAGTATGAAGACTCCCTGATCATTCGCGATATTTATTTTCGCGTGAGCCAAGGAGAGCGTATCGGCCTTATCGGGAGGAACGGTGCGGGCAAGTCGACGGTGTTCAAGCTGATCATGGGCAAAGAAGAGCCAACGTCTGGCAAAGTGGATATAGATCCGAAGGTGAAGATCGGTTACTTCTCTCAGTTCTCGGAAATGACCGGCAGCATGTCGGTTCAACAAGAGCTGGAGCTGTGCTTCGAGCAGGTTGCTCTTATCGAGCGTGAACTGCAGGAAGTGGGAGAAAAGCTGGGAATCGTCACCGATGATGGCGAGATGGAGCGGCTGCTGGCGAGACAAGCGGAGCTTTTTGAACAAATGGACCATTTGGACGGCTGGAACGTTTCCGTCGAGATTAACACGGTGCTTACGAAGCTGGGGTTCAACGATATATCCCGCAATCAGCCTATTGATGAATTGTCGGGAGGCTGGCGGAACCGCGCGGCGCTAGCCAAGATGTTAATCGAGCTGCCGGATATCGTCTTGCTCGACGAGCCGACGAACTACCTGGATATCGAAGGGATAACGTGGCTGGAGCAGTGGCTGTATCGGTTCAATGGAGCAATGATTCTAGTGTCGCATGACCGTCAATTTATAGATAAAGTGGTTACGCGCACGATCGAGATCGAGAACTATCATTTTCAGGAATACGAAGGCAATTATACGGATTATGTCCGCAAAAAGAAGATGCGCAAGAAGGAGCTGGACCGCCAGTTCGAGTGGGAGGAGGAGCTTCTGCTCATGGAGTCTGAAGCGATCGATAGCCGCGCGAGCAAGAAGGCGTCGAAGGACCGGCTTTCAAGGCAACTGGCAGACAACAAGAAGCGGATCGAGCCTCATCCCGTTAACGTGCTGATTACGGATATTTACGAAAAGCTGCGTTTTCCGGATAAGCTGTGCGAAGTGAAGAGCATCGGACAGACCTACGACGGTCGGACGATCTTCGAGAATATCAGCTTCGATATTCAGAAGGAAGACCGCCTAGTCATCATGGGACCTAACGGTAGCGGGAAATCGACGCTCATTAAGGTGCTTACAGGACAGGAGAAACCGGAGTCCGGCGAGGTGACTTGGGAGAAAGGCGTAGGATACGCCTACTTCAACCGGATGTGGGACGAGCTTGATCCGAAGGATACCGTTAGCCACGCGGTTAATACGTACGGCTTGGGACTGGATGCGCCTCGTAAAAAGGTGAATAAGTTCTTATCCATGCTGCAATTCTCGGAGATGGATCTAAGCAAAACGATCGGCAATCTTTCCGGCGGACAGAAGGCAAGGGTTGCCCTTGCCAAATGTCTTCTCTCCGGCGCCGCAGTCATTGTATTGGATGAGCCGACCAACCACTTGGATCTAACGAGCATTCAGGTGATGGAGCAGGCGTTGATCCATTTTCCCGGTGCCGTCATTACGGTCAGCCATGACCGGTTCTTCATCGACAAAATCGGGACGAAGATGCTGAGCTTTGACCCTGTGTTAGGTATAACGGAACAAAGTTTGTAGATGCGTGTTCGTGAACCAAGATACACGCAAGCAAGACTGCTGCTTACTGTACGATAAAAGCGTCGCATTTCCCGATGGGGGAAAGCGGCGTTTTTTGTTGTGAAAAATCGTCTTTATGTAATAAAACATGACACATAATTATTCTTTTGTATAAATTCACAATCAAAAACCCTGCATATTTGTGAAATTCACAAACAAAAACCGATTTACATGTGATATAATGTGACACATGAACACGAAAGAAAGCAATCATCTTATGAAATACGACAATCATGTGAGGTTTGAAAGGAGTTGAATCAACGATGCAGATAACAGCTAACCCCTATGCGTGGCCCTTTGACGGAAGCGTTGATCCTTCAAAAACGGCGCTGGTCATTATTGATATGCAAATTGATTTTTGCGGCAAAGGCGGATATGTGGAGCAAATGGGGTATGACTTGTCGCTGACGGCAAAGCCTATCGAGCCTATCAAGAAGTTGTTGAACCGAGTTCGGCAAATAGAAGGCATGACGGTTATTCATACGAGGGAAGGCCATAAGCCGGATCTATCCGATCTGCCTCCTAACAAAAGGTGGAGGAGCAAACAGATCGGCGCGGAGATCGGCTCGCACGGACCAGCCGGACGAATCTTGGTTAGAGGAGAGCCCGGCTGGGAAATCATCGAGGACCTCAGCCCGATCGAAGGCGAATGGATCATCGATAAGCCGGGGAAGGGAAGCTTTTATGCAACGGACCTGGAGCTTGTATTGAGAAACAAAGGCATTACGCATTTAATATTGACCGGCATTACAACCGATGTGTGCGTTCATACAACGATGAGGGAAGCAAACGACAGAGGATATGAATGCTTGATTCTGGAGGATTGCACGGGGGCGACAGACCCGGCCAACCATCAAGCGGCGCTGAACATGGTAACGATGCAGGGCGGCGTATTCGGAAGCGTAAGCAGCTCCGAACATGTGCTGAAGGCACTGCAAAGTTATTAATCTACTAAAACCAAATTATAGAGAAGAGATAAATGGAGGGAACTATTATGTGGAGAAATTCAAAGAAATCATTGTTTATCGTATTGGCGGCTATCATGCTCGTTGCGACGGCATGCGGATCTAATCAAGCACCTGCTTCGTCAGAAGCGTCGAACGGAGAGACGGCTGAACTGAGGAAGGTCGTGCTAAGGCTGAAGTGGATTCATCAAGCTCAATTCGCCGGGTATTATACCGCGGTGGAGAAAGGCTTCTATAAGGAAGCGGGCCTGGATGTCGAGATTAGACCAGGCGGAGCGGATTTCCCTTCCGTACAGATGATCGCTTCGGGAAGCGAGCACTTCGGCGTTACCGGTGCCGATCAAATCTTGATGGCGCGGGAAAAAGGCGTACCGGTTCAAGCGCTGTCGGCCGTATATCGCAAGACGCCTTTCGTCTTGTTTGCCCTGAAGGATTCCGGCATAACGAAAATGGAGGATCTTATCGGCAAGAAGGTCGGCGTGAAATTAGGCGGCAATGAGGAATTGACTTACCGCGCTATGGTGAACAGTGCCGGCATCGAAGCTTCGAAGATTGAAGAAATGCCGGTGAAATACGATATGAGTCCGCTTCTTAGCGGCCAAGTGGCAGCATGGCCGGGTTATGTGATTAACGAGATGCTTGCCGTTCAAGAGCAAGGGCATGAAGTGAATGTGATCCAACCTGGCGATTACGACATTAATTTTTATGCCGATACGCTGTTTACGACCGAGTCTATCATTAAGAAAGATCCAGAGATGGTCAAGAGCTTTGTCCAAGCCTCGATGAAGGGCTGGGAGTACGCGATTGCTAACCCTGAGGAGGCTGCGGAATTCGGGTTGAAATACGGCAGTAAGCTGAATCTCGAACATGAAGTAGGCATGATGAAAGCTAGCGTAGAGTTGCTTGAGCCGGACAATCTGCCGCTTGGAAAGATGGATACGGAAGCTTGGGGCGAGCTGCAGAAGAGCTTGATCGACTTGAAGTTTTTGAAGGAAGAACAGAACTTGGAAGAAGCGTTCACGAATGAATTTATCGAATAGGGAGTGATTTGAATGCAAGCGACATTAAGTGAATTGGGGAATCGTGCAGCACACCTGAATGACGGGAAAACATCAGCTTCTTCGAGGAACGAAGTCGCGGTTACATTGAAAAATTGTTCCCTTTCGTTTGGCGATGTTCAGGTGCTGAACAATGTATCCTTGGACATTTATAAAAATGAGTTTGTTTCCATACTTGGTCCGAGCGGCTGCGGAAAATCAACGCTATTGCGGCTCATGCTGAATCTCCTCCAGCCGAACGCCGGAGGGGAGGTCAGCTTTGCATCGGGCGATCAATCCATCGGGATGGTATTCCAGAAGCCGGTCCTCATGCCATGGCTGACGGCGATCCAGAACATCGTCTTGCCGCTCACGATCGGTGAGAAGCGTTTCTCCAAGAGCGTTGCGAGGGAAAAGGCGGAGGGCGCGCTGCGATTAGTCGGCTTGCAAGACTTTATTAATCACTTCCCGCATCAGCTAAGCGGCGGGATGCAGCAGCGAATCGCGATCGCGCGGGCGCTTGCCGCCGACCCGACGGTGCTGCTGATGGATGAGCCGTTCGGAGCGCTTGACGAATTTACGAGGGAGAAGCTGAATTTTGAGCTGCTCCGCTTGTGGGAAAGCCCGGATACGAGCCTCAGCACGGTCGTCATGGTTACCCATTCCATTCAAGAGTCCGTTATTATGTCCAATCGCGTGGTCATGATGTCGCCTAGGCCTGCCGGAGTCGATGCGATTATACCTGTTCCGCTGCCTTCGCATAGAGAGGTAGGCATGGAAGAGCTTCCCGAGTATCATCATACGGTCAGCGAATTAAGAAAGAGGGTCAAGCATCTATGATGAAAAAAACAAAAGAGATCATGTACCCTGTCGCTTTTGCATTAGGCTTCATTTTGATATGGGAATTAGCCGTGCGTCTGTTCGATATTCCGGTTTATTTGCTTCCTGCGCCATCGGCTGTTCTGACGGTAATCGACGGCTCCTTGGCGTCTCATATGTTCGTTACGCTAATGGAGGCTTTGATCGGGTTTGTGCTTGCCAACATTTTGGGGATGATAACAGCGGTTATTTTCGTACACTCCAAACCGATCGAGAAAGGCATATTCCCGCTGGCGATTGCGCTCAAGACGACCCCGCTCGTTGCTCTGGCGCCGTTGCTAGTGGTATGGATGGGTACCGGCTATTCCTCCAAAATCGTCGCGTCCATGCTCATTTGCTTCTTCCCGATTCTCGTTAACAGCGTTAAAGGCTTAAAGGCCATCGAGCATGAAGCGTGGGAGCTGTTCTCGACGTACAAAGGCACGAAGCTGGAAATATTCTGGAAGCTTCGTCTTCCGACGAGCTTGCCTTACGTGTTCTCGGCTTTGAAAATATCGACGTCGCTCGCCATTGTCGGCGCTATCGTCGGCGAATTCGTCGGGGCGAACAAGGGGCTTGGCTATGTCGTGCTCGTATCTTCCTATCATATGGACACGCCGATAATGTTCTCGGCTATTATTGCTTCGGCGTTATGCGGGTTGGTGCTCTTCTGGGGCATCAGTTGGCTAGAGAAGAAAGTCGTATTTTGGCAAAGGACGGATGAAATATGATGAAATGTTCGGTTGTTAAAGTTCCAGCTCGTTCACCTAACGATACCCATACATTGAAACAGCGCTTTGAAGATTCGACGATAAATCCGAAGGATGTCGTAGCCGTGCTCGGCAAGACAGAAGGAAACGGCTGCGTGAACGACTTTACCCGCGGTTTTGCCGTTCTTGCCTTGAAGAATCTGTTCGCTGCCTATAGCGGCGAGAAGGCGAAGTCCATCTCATTCGTCATGTCAGGGGGAACCGAGGGCATATTGAGTCCTCACTTCTCGGTCATCAGCCGCAGCGGAACGGTCGACAAGGATTCGGTTCAACAGGAGCAGAAATCGCTTGCGATCGGCGTTGCGAGAACGCCCGACTTCAAGCCCGAAGAGCTCGGGCGCATGGCCCAGGTTGATCAAGTCGCGGAAGCTGTCCGCCGCGCAATCGGCGAGGCAGGCATCGGCAGTCCTGCCGACGTTCATTTCGTGCAAATTAAGTGTCCGCTTCTGACGGCGGAGCAGATTCAGGATGCGCATCTTAGAGGCATGGGCATCGTCACGGAAGATACGTACAAATCAATGGGCTTCTCCAGAGGCGCCTCGGCTCTCGGGGCTGCAGTGGCACTGGGGGAAATCGACCGTGAGCAACTGCAGGAATCGGACATTTGCCATTCTTGGGGGCTATACAGCGATGTCGCTTCTACGTCTGCGGGGAGCGAGCTGCAGTACTGCGAGGTTATTGTGTTCGGCAATTCCGTCTTTGCGGAAGGGCCGTATTTTATCGACCATGATGTCATGAAGGATGCGATAGACGCCGCGGCATTAAAGCGGATATTGGACAAATACCCGAATGCGGAGATGGTGCAAGTGCTTGCGAAGGCCGAAGCCGATCCGACGGGGTATGTGCGGGGACAAAGGCATACGATGCTAGATGATTCGGATATTAACCACACGCGCCATGCCCGCGCGGTCGTTGGAGGCGTTCTTGCTTCCGTGTGCGGCGATCCGATGATCTATGTATCCGGCGGCGCAGAGCACCAAGGACCGGCCGGTGGCGGACCGGTGGCGGTCGTCTTTCGTCGCAAGGCTTAACCTTTTTTTATAAATCAAATAAAGAACTGAGAACAGGAGACTAACGATATGATCAATGCAAACAAGACAGAGGTAATGGTAGGAGAAGAGATGGCGTGGGGGCTTATGCCGGATCATATCCATCTCTATCACCGCGAAATCGTATCTGCTGCTCAGGCGGATAAGCTGGGCATTCGTTCAAGCTCGATTCTATGGGAGAAAATCGGCGTCGGCGGGCAAGTGCTGCCGCATTACCATGATGTCGCTGAAATTATATATATTACGGTGGGTAAAGTTAAGCTTCTATGCAATGGCGAATGGAAAAGCTACAAAGCCGGAGATACGTTCCACGTCCCTGCGGGAGTCGTTCATTCCGTAGCGAATGACGATGATCAGCCGACGGAGCAGATCAGCGTGTTCCTGCCTGTCGAGCAGGATGTGCCGGCTAACTCTTTCTTTAACACGACTCTCGTGGAAGACGTCTATTCCATTAAGAAATAAGATTGCGGGGATCAGCCATGGCGAATAACAATCAGGCAGGTATTACATGCGGGGACATTTTGTTAATGCCCGGTTTCAAGGAAGCGGTTGTATTGGCCGGAACCGGAGGAATGCATCGGAGCATTAACCGGGTGAACGTAATGGAAGTGCCGGATGTTATCGATTGGGTTCGACCAGGGGAATTTCTTATCACGAGCGGATTCCCTTTCCGCGATCAGCCGGAAGTAATCGCCGACATCATTCCGCAGCTGGCTGAGAAAGGCGTTGCGGCACTCGGCATCAAAACAAAACGGTTTATCGAGCAAATACCGCCGCGGGCGCTCGAGCTGGCCAACCAGCTCGACTTTCCTGTTTTCGAGCTCCCGGCTTCGACAGTGTTCTCGGATGTTGTTCGGGACATTATGGAGCGGGTGCTCGTTACGGAGGCGAGGGAGCTGTCGCTCCTGCAAAGCCGATTCCAGAAGCTGTCCCAACAGCTCCTCTATGGTAAAGGAATCGAGGAGTTTATGCACACGCTGGACGGCATGCTTAATAATCCGATTGTTCTTCTCGACGATTCCGATCAGCTGTTTCTGTCTCCTCAAGCTGAGCGATTGGAGCAGGCTAAGGATACCGCGTTKTGGTCTCGACTGCGGCTTGAATCCAATCTCGGAGTCAGCTTCATCACGATAGGTGATCGCCGCATTCGCGTATATGTATCTGAAGTCAACGATAAGCGGCACGAGAAATGTTTGCTAATTCTATTAGAGTGGAATCAGGAGCATTCCGTGGTCGATCAGTTGACGATCGACCGCGTGGGCATTCTCGTAGGGCTGGAGATGATCAATGCGAACGCTAGACGAGAGGTCGAATTGAAATATATCGATCAGTTTCTCCAAGATTGGATTTCAGGAAGAATCGTGACCATGGAGGATTTGAGAATAAGAGCGGAAGCGTCGGGCAGCTCGCTGGACGATTATCAGAATATGTACGTGGGGCTTGTACGCTGGATAGTCGGGAAGCCTCCTGCTAAGCAGCTGCTGCAGGCCGTCAGACGTCTACGAACCAAGTCGCCGTGCGAGGGCTTGCAGGCTACTCTGTTGGAAGGGGAGCTAATCATCCTCATTCCAGGTTCTCCGCAAACCCCGCAGCGAACGACGCTTGACCGAATTGCGGAAGAGCTGCGATCCCAATTCGGTTCGCAGGGCTTCTCTCTATGCGTTGGCAAGACGGTCAATCGTCCTGACCGGGTATGGGAAAGCTACGATGATGCCAAGAAAATTAACCATATTAGCGCTATTTGCAAATATGACGAGCCTTATATTGATTACAAAGGGCTTGGCGTTTATCAGCTGCTATATCATCTCCCGGACACGGAGGAGGTCATGAGCTTCCGCGATCAGTATGTCGTGCCGTTGCTCGAATACGATCAGAAGCATAATTCGCAATTTTACGAAACGATCAAGGTGTATTTCAAATATAACCGCAATCTGAAGAAGACGGCCGCGGAGCTTATTACGCATTATAATACCGTTTCTTATAGAGTCGATCGGGTATGCGAAATATTGGGCATTAACATCGATGACGGCGATGATCTATTTCAGTTGTATTTGGCCGTCAAGCTTAACGAGATGAGACCCAAATGACGGGGGAGGGTGAGATGATGAGCAAGCCGACTATTCCATTCGAGCTGACGATCGGTGTGCTTCAGGAGCTATATGCGAGTAAAGCGGTTA
Organism: Paenibacillus sp. 2TAB19; assembly: GCF_052115185.1. NCBI lineage: Bacteria > Bacillati > Bacillota > Bacilli > Caryophanales > Paenibacillaceae > Paenibacillus > Paenibacillus sp. 2TAB19. The sequence continues at coordinate 96,501 of NZ_JBFRGE010000002.1, forward strand.
CGCCTAGGGATGTCATCCAAGAGATAATAAGCCGTGTCCAAGCAGATTCGGCTATGAATATTTGGATCACGCCTCCTACTATCGAAGCGTTGGAGCCGTATCTAGCACGTTTGGAAGAAACGGAATTACGAGGTCTGCCTTTATGGGGCATACCGTTTGCGATTAAGGATAACATTGATGTGGCTCAAGTCGCAACGACTGCGGCCTGCCCTGCCTATTCCTATGAGCCGACCGAGCACGCGACAGTCGTACGGCGAATGATCGACGCAGGGGCGATTCCGCTGGGCAAAACCAATTTGGACCAATTCGCGACGGGTCTTGTAGGCGTTCGAAGCCCATACGGAGAAACGCATAACGCTTTGCGTCCCGAGCTGATTAGCGGCGGTTCGAGCTCGGGCTCGGCTGTCGCGGTCGCACGCGGCCATGCCGCCTTTTCTTTCGGCACGGATACGGCGGGATCCGGACGCGTTCCCGCTGCACTGAATAATCTAGTCGGTTATAAGCCGAGCTTGGGGGCTTGGCCGACTAAAGGCGTCGTCCCGGCATGCGCCAGCCTCGATTGCGTGAATGTGTTTGCCCATTCGCTGGAGGATGCGCTTAAGGTTGATACGTATGCACGAGGCTTGGATGCATCCGATCCTTGGTCTCGCAGCCTGGATCGATCGGCGTCCAGACTGCCGCAAAAGGTTTATTTGCCAGTCGACCCGCCGCAGTTCTACGGACCTTATGCGGCTGAGTATAGCGATGCATGGGATGCGGCAGTCGATCGCATTACAAAGCTTGATCTGCCAATTGCCTATATCGATTATGAATTATTCGGCCGAACGGCGGCGCTGCTGTACGACGGGCCCTGGGTGGCGGAGCGTTGGGCAAGCTTAAGCGAGTTTGTGGAGGCCAATCCGGAAGCGGTGTTCGGAACGACGGAGCAAATCCTGCGCTCCGGGGCGTCGGAGAAGCAGACTGCCGCTTCCGTGTTTAAAGCGATGCATGAGCTGCAGCAGTATAAGCTCGCTGCAAGGAAGCTGCTGGACAACGCCGTGATGATTATGCCGACATGCGGCGGTACGTATTTGCGCGACCAGGTGAGGTTGGACCCGATCGGCACGAACTCGAATATGGGGCGATATACGAACCACTGCAATTTGCTTGATCTATGTGCCGTAGCTATCCCTGCTGGAGAAGCTGCTCCGTCGCTGCCGTTCGGGATAACGCTGTTCGCGCTGGCCGAGGAGGAAGCACTTGTTTCCGGTACGGCGGAGATGATTACTCATGGACGGATAACGCCCGTGAGCAGTCCGGCGAAGGATATGATTCCCGTTGCGGTATGCGGCTTGCATATGCGGGGATTACCGCTGGAGAAGCAGATGCAAGAGCATGGCGCCCGGTTCGTACGCGAAGCGGCAACGGCTGCCAAATATGCAATGGTGAAATTGGCGACCGTGCCACCTAAGCCAGGCTTGATTAAACGGCTGGAGGGCGGGCATGCCTTCCAATTAGAAGTATGGGAAATGCCGGCCGCAGCTTTCGGGGCGTTCGCGGCACTTATACCTGCGCCGCTCGGCATCGGGAAAGTCGAGCTTGCGGATGGGACGCAAATTCCCGGTTTTATATGCGAAGGCTATGCCGAGCAGGATGCTGAAGATATCTCGGCTTACGGCGGTTGGCGGCATATTGGTTGAGAGGGACCTTGAAAACATTGAGCCCGAAGCGCGTTGACGCTTCGGGTTTTTTGTCGTTCAATCCAAGATGTGGGATGATAGGAAGAGGAATCGTTCCATTGAAGATTGAATCCGTAAACTATACTATAGATATAGGTGAAATTTTGAACGAAAGAGGAGAAGCAAAATGAATAATATCGTATCGTTGGAATGGCTGCAAGAGAAGATGGGGGACACGAATCTCGTTATCGCGGATTGCCGTTTCCGATTGGACGATCCCACGGCAGGGGGCAAAGCTTACGAGGAGTCGCATATTCTGGGAGCTGTCTATATGGACCTGGAGAAGGATCTGTCCGGGGAGGTTGAAGAGGTCGGGGGACGCCATCCGCTGCCGGATATATTCGCAATGACGGTCACGTTCGGCAAGGCTGGCATAAGCAACGATTCGGTTGTGGTCGCTTATGACGATCAAGGCGGAGCAATGGCTTCCCGCTTATGGTGGCTTCTTAAGTATCTTGGCCATGAGCAGGTCTATGTGCTGGACAAGGGCTTCTCGGCTTGGGTGAAGCAGGATCTGCCGGTATCGTCCGAACGTACAGTGGCGCTGCCTGCGACTTATCTCGCAACGGTGCAGCACTCCATGCTAATTGAGATGGATGAAGTGAAAGACCTGCTCGGCAGCGAAGGCGTGACGCTCATCGACTCGCGGGAAGCTCCGCGCTACCGCGGCGAAGTCGAGCCGATCGACCGCGTCGCCGGCCACATTCCCGGAGCGATCAACCGCTTCTGGAAGGATGGCCTTGCTGAGTCTGGCGCTTGGAAGGACTCCGCGGCGCAAGCCAACCGCTTCGCCGATCTCGACCGCGACCGCGAGCTTATCGTCTACTGCGGCTCGGGCGTTACCGCGACACCTAATGTTATCGCCCTGCAGGAGGCGGGCTTTAATAAGGTGCGGCTGTATGCGGGGAGCTGGAGTGATTGGATTAGCTATGCGGCGAATCCGGTTGCCACAGGAGACCAATAGTATATTGACTTAGCTACTGAGCGGGGCGAAATTAATTCTGTTGTTCTGTATTTTTGTGGCCCGCAGTCAACACGGAGTCAACAATCGACCTCAGAAATTTTTTATAATTGTCGTTTAAAGTATGTTTTCATGCTCTTTTCTAAATCAATGTTGCAATGTACTGAATGCAAACATAGGCATTGAATCAACAAAAGTAGATTTTTTTGGAGATAAATAACGAAAAATCAACATGAAATGCTGAAGATAATTGCTCAGGTGTAACTGTAAAGAAGGGAGATGTCGCAGACATCTCCCTTTAACCCGCCGTTTTGATATCGCGGCGAATCGTTTCACAAGTTAATTTTTTGTTGGAGCGAATAGATAGTTTTGAGATAAATTGATTATGATATTTTAATGTTTTTTTAATAGCAACGACTTTTTATAATTTTTTACACGTTGTTGAGCAATGGCTCTACGATACAACTTATCTCTCAGAGAGAACCAATTGGTCTTCATAGATGCAATAAATAGCACAGAGATAACTGATACAAATGAAGCTATGAATTTTATTAGATCCACATAAACCGACAGAGATGGTAGAAGCTGAATTATGACCGCAAGAAGTCCAAAAAAAGCAAATGTTACGGGAGCATAACGGTTAATCAATATTTCCATCCATCTTTCTGCATCTTTTTCAACGTGTTTATCTTCGAGATGCGTCTCATTCAAGGCACTATTTTTTTCATTTTCAAGTTCCACAATACGTTTTTTTTGATTTTCATTATCTGCAAGTAAAGAACTAATTTCATCATCTTTGGAGTTTATTGTAGTGATAAGTGGTTTTTGAATATCAGCCTTTATATCTTCAAGTAGTTGTTCAATTGTATCATTCTTAAAAGCGTCCTCTTCATTTAGGGTAATATTCTGTAAATAATTTTTCTCGAAAGCGTTTCTACGTAATAGCAAATAATCGCTATCTTTTATGCCTTTCGTTTGTTGGAGTTGCTTTAATTCATCAAGAAATTTCTCCATTACTTCTCTTGAAAGAGTAGTTGCAGCACTACAATCCGCCAAGAGCTTAAGTTTACTGTAACTTTCTAGTTTGGTACTGGACGTACTCAACCAAATCATTGTACCTAGGTAGTAATCAGTAATACATGGTGACTTATGGTTCTTATTATCCCACCAATAATCAGCAGTAAACTTCCGAGCTACATAGGCTAATGTTGAATTGTTGGTGAGGAATAAATACCTAAGCGTAGTGTAATCTTTGGAGGATTTTGTCCCCCAGAGTTTAACAATATTTTCAATAGAGCGGATATCGTAGTTCAATGAAGCTTCATTTTTTTGCTGATCATAAGCAGGGTTTCGGTTTTTATATGTTGTAACTAACTTGTCCTTTAATTGTAAGGTATCTATTTGAGCACTTTCGTGCACGACGTGATAATATTCATGTTCATCGATATTAATCCCTAAATCATTCAACATTTCAGTTAGCTTGCTTATGTATAACTCAACCTTAGTCCGATTGAATTTCTTTTCTATAAAGCTTAAAAGTGCAGGATTTGCATAAAGTGGATTATACGCAGGGTTATCTATCCAGTTAGCGCAGTCTGAAAGTATTTTTGAAATTTCATCAAAAGTATGTTGAAAGATTAATAATTTTGGCTTAATTGTTTCATTAAAACTTTCAAATAGTTCTTTATAAGAACTCTCTAACTCATCAGATTGTAGGCCTAACAGACGAAATACAATTGGTGTATCGAGGTAGATTGTCAACCGGCTGAATCCATCTACTCGTGCTTCAGTAGCCACATCAAAAGTTAATGCAGAAGCCACAAGGTATGACATAGCTAATTTACGAACTATTTCAAATAATTGTGTATCGTGCTCATAAACCTTTTGTATAAAAGTACCCATTAGGTATAAATTCCTCTTTAGATGCCCATCCACACCGTCGATTTCCCCTGTATCTCCAACAATTGTAGTTGCAGAATGTTCATCAAGAAAGGTAATAAACATATCAGATGCTTCTTCGTGACTCAATACAATCTGGTGACTATTCAAAGTAAACTCAATAAACTTATTTATTACCATGTTAACACTTGAAAGACTTTCTGGTTGTTTACCAAGAAATGAGTGTTTTTGTATCTCGTGTCTTACAGGGGTATACTGTCCGCCTTGTGTTTGTTTGATGATACCGCCCGTAACGCATCGAGAAAGGATAGATCGCATCGGTGAAATTGGTATTTCAATCCCGAATTCGTCCTTGAAATCCTTAACAGTAATTTCCAATTCAATATTGCTATAGTTATTTTTAAGGCATAGTGTGGCTATAAAAGGAATAAAACTTGAAAGGTAATCTCGCGTCAATAGAGACGTTTCCATTAATGCGAGACTGGTTAGTGCTTTTGAATTATAAGAACTCAATGTTGTAGTTGCTGGCGTCATTTTCAAACCTCCGACTCATTAATTTGTAAACTGCCCAATCTTTAATCCATCTTAATTTGAATAGGTGTCTTACTATTAAATTTGCTGATTCTCATGAATTGTTGGAGTTCAATAGCCAAGTCTAAAACAGGAATATATAAACAATTTTATATTAATTCTATCTGTTTTTAAATACAATAAATGTGCTGATTGTACAGAAGTCTATATGGGGAATGCGGTTGCCACCGGTGACGAAGAGAACCCTAAAGAAGCATAGTAGTATTGTTAGGATAAAAACAGAGCATGGTGAGCTATGAAGTGCACCCCTTATAATGGACATTGGATTAAACCCCTGGTTTATCCGATGAAATTCTAGGGGGTGCATTATTTATGCCGGTAAAGGGACAGAAGTTCAAACGATATACGCATGAGTTGAGATTGGAAGCAATCAGACCCCACGTTGTGGAGGGCTAGACCTATCGTCAGATTATTAATCGTTTAGGGATAGCAGACGTATTTCGGGTGAAAGTGTGGATGAGGAAGTTAGGCAAGTTTGGCTTAATGGACCGACGTGGTCGGCAAGAGGAATATATCGACGGGAATCGTCCTATCCAAAGCCTCAAACGGGAGAATAAGATGCAAAAAAAGTGTTTGGAAATCTGGATGAAGGAGACGTGCGCTGTAAGTACAGAACCATTGAGCAGGCATCGAAATGGTATACGGTAGCTGAACTTTGTAAAACATTCAACGTCTCACGAAGCGGTTATTACGCCTACATAAAACGTAAGTCTGTGGACCGGGATAAGGATATCAAGGAAAGGATCCAAGCCTTATACGCGAAGTATGACGGCATATATGGATATAGGCAGCTACAACTCTTTCTCTTTCAAGAACATGGGTTTTGGGTCAATCACAAGAAGGTTCTGCCCCTCATGCAGGAACTTGGCATACGCTCTAAAATTCGGCGTAAGCATCGTTGTAACTACGCTGCTTCCACAGGTGGCCTTGTCGCAGAAAACGTACTGAAACGGGAATTCTATGCCGAGTTGCCAAATCAAAAATGGTCACCGATGTCACGCAATACCCCGTATCGGATACTTGGCTGTACCTGTCTGCGATCAAGGATCTGTATAACAACGAGATTGTTGCCTATCACATGGGGCTTCGAAATGACAATCAGCTTGTTCTACAGACTTTTGAGAAAGCATTAGAAAAGCAAAAAGACGTGACTGGATTGATCGTTCACAGCGATCAAGGATTCCAATACACGTCACATGCGCTACCAAAGGTCGGCGCCCAAATCAGCATGTCTCGCCGAGGCAATGTTATGGCAATGCCTCAATGGAGAGCTTCTTCTCGCATCTCAAAACGGAAGGACTCTATCTCTATGACATACCAAGTATCGAAGAGGTCAAAGGCGAATTGAAATGTATATCACATTTTATAACGAGTCTAGACCGCAAAGAAAACCAAAAAAACTGACGCCGATTGCTTATCAGCGCGAGCATGCTGCTTGGGTGTTTTTTTCATTGTTCGCTAAATGGGGTCTTGACCAACTCTGAACGGTCTTTCACGTTGTTCCAGTCCAAATATCTACTCAGTTTGCCCGTTGCAATGCTGAAATACTTCACGCCGGGTACGTTCTCAATTAGTGCTTCTAGATTCCCGTATGCGACTCCAGGTATTCGACTATCCAACCCTAAGTTTGAAGCCTCGGTATTAAAGCCAGATTTACCGTGACGTGACCCGCCGCCTGTAAACATTATTTTTCTCACAATACTTCACCYACAAGTAAGTTATTTTCAGAACTTGTTAACTATCTCCAATATATGATTAATTGGTTCTTCACTAGTAATTGAATATTAAATTTCGTAATGGAGAGTGGCGTCCAAAAGGCATTCGACTGCTGGAGTGATTGGAGTTCAGTACGTGGGAATCTGATTGCGTTTGGGAAAGAGGAAGAGTCGAAAAGAGTATAACAATATATTATTGATACAGAGCGCGATGTGATATCCTTTTAATAATATAGAGGATGCTGGGATGCTGATTGTAATTGATTGTATTGACCATTTGGTATTAAACTGATATCATGTGGTGTATACACCACATGATACAAGAACTTTGAACAGGATTATGTTCACATTCATGCCAAGATCAAGAACAAGCATAACAATAAACAAGAGCCTCGAACATTCGTCTAACAGCGTGTTCGAGGCTCTTGTTTATTGTTTCTTAGTGTATATCCGCTTTGTGATTAGGCTTTACTGGCTCTTTCCTATCCACAGAACAGTGCATTTTAGAACTTGAAATTCTAGAATATATGTGTTATGATGCGGTGTATACACCGCATCATATAAAGTAATGTCATGAATAACTAGAAAAACGCTGTTGGAGCGCTCAATTTGCATTGACTGTACAACGTTTATATGGTATGCTGTGGTGTATACACCACAGCATACAATGACTATCTAGTGAAGTAGGTGAAGTGTTTCATGCCTAGACCAAGTCGATTTGATATTATGGAGCTTTTTAAACAAGAAATTAATGATGCACTTAGTGATTGTAATAAGCCCATCCTCACTGACGTAGATATAAGCACTACGTTTTTTTTGTATAAAGATTCCTGGAAATTGCCTCAGAGTACAAAAGTGCATGATTTTTTTGGTTTTCTTGTTAAGAAAAACATTATTAAGGAAGTCGGTATACAATCTCCGAAAGGGAAGATTAGTCGCTACTTGTTAAGTTCAATGAATTTAAATCCAAACAACTTGGATCCTAACTTAATCGCCATCTCACTGTTTCCTCAAGCATATATTAGTCACTATTCAGCTGTTTCATTACATGGATTGACTGATGAGATAGTAAAAGTGGTCTATGTTAATAAAGAGCAAACTAAAAAAACGTCAATTTATAGTAAAGAGCCACAATTGCTTCAAGAAAATATTGATAATGCTTTTGCCAGTCAAATGCGTGAAACTAACAATTACTATGAGTATTCCGGTCGACGTATTTATGCCTTGAACGGTAGATATACTGGAAGATTGGGGGTTGATAATCAAGCAGACGGTTATGCTGTTACTAATTTGGAGAGAACGTTAATTGATATTGCTGTAAGACCCAATTATTCAGGTGGGGTTTTTGAAGTGATAAAGATTTACGAGAAAGCAAAGGGTTCACTTAAAAGTAATAGACTTAGCGCATATTTAAAGAAGTTGAGTTACATATATCCATACCACCAAGCCATTGGATTTTATTTAGAGCGCGCTGGCTATAGTGATAGTGTTGTTAAACTTATGGAGCTTCCTATGAATAATAGGTTTTACTTAACATATGGGATGAAGGATATGGAATTTTCGGAGCGTTGGAATTTGTATTATCCAAAAAACATCTAACCCAAGAGGGTTAGATGTTTTTTATGCAACTAGTGCTGCTAATCCTTTTGTTTGCAGTAAATCAACGACATAATCAAAATAATAATCAAAACCTTTAAATGAATGTTGATCTACAATACTATCTCTGAGCTTGCTTTCTTCCTGTTTATGAAACTCTCTTGTTGTAGAGATTTGTGAAATTAAACTTAATCGTACACGCTTAGCCTTAAAGCATTCTTTGAGATGGTGGATTGTATCTGGATCCTGTAGGTTTACTTGAACCCCTGAATGTGTCATTACATTATAGATATCATAGAAGTCACGTGGCCGGGGTTTTCCGAAGTTATGCTCTTTCCCAATGCTTACATTGTAGTCTTCCATCTGCTGACAAATAGCTCTAATTTTCTCAAGAACAATTAATGTAGGCGTATAGATTGGGATTGTATAGTCATCTAATTCTGTTGTAGTTACATCCCCAACGTATTCATGTTTACCAAAATCTATAGTTATCTTTTTTCCCTCACCATCTATTGGGATGGACTTCGACATAAGGGCACCAGGATTGTCTTTATATTTTTCTAAAAAATCCGGGCTAATTAGCTTGAAATTGACTTCATATCCGCCCCAAAACGTCAATCTTTGAGAATCAATTAGTTGTTTAGGCTTTTCTTTGAATCTTACATCATGGATACAATAAGGGAAATTTTCATCCTTGAAAGTATCGCTGAGAAGTTTATCTAGTTTGGCAATGATTTCATCAGGATTATTTAATCCTATATCCTTAAAATCTTGACGCATAGAAAAGTCGAGATCGGTGGATGCTCGCGATACAATGCCATATCCAAGCTCTAATGCATTTCCGCCTTTTAACACTAATGTATCCAGTAGATCATCGTCGGAAAATAAGGCGATTATTGTAAGAGCACGTATTTTTCGGAGCTGATCTAAATCAAGAGAAACTGTTGTCATCCTATGTATCCTCCCTATCCTGACATATTTATAGGGATATTGTCTCATAAACTCGCATTATGGAAAACCCTGTGATTAAGAATTATTAAAAGAGACGACATGCCATGCCTGTTGCTCTACCACTTTTTATTAATTGGTTAGTTTTAAGTTTAAGTAAGTCTTTAATGTGAATAGTCGTGAGCGTCTAAACGTATTTTACATTACTGGTACTGAAAAAGTTGTTACTTGATTATGATAGGGATACCCAAAGTTGGAGCGATTGGATCTGTTACGGTGAAAATCCGGTTGATGTGGGAGAGGGCTAAGCGCTTAGAAAGCGAATTAAAATACAGAGCCCGGCGAGAGGGATGTCGCGGTTCTGTTTTTTTATTCATGCATTGCACATCGTGGAATGGATTGATAAATGGAAGAGCAACGCAATTGGGCGGGAAATTACAGATATAGTGCCGCGGAGCTGTTCGAGCCTGAGCGAATGGAGCAGCTCCTGGAATGGGTGGCAAAACGCCATAAAGTCAGAGCGCTTGTTTCGCGTCAGTTGACATTCTGGAAATTCCTGATATATAATTAGGATGCTAATTATATTAACGATCTTAGAATGGAGCCATACCGCCACATGTCTCAATCCATCCTTTACTTGAAAAGAACTTATATTATTATGCGCAAAGAGCTTGACGTGCGGTTAAGCACATTCAATCTGACGACTTCGCAATTCGAGATCCTGGGCTATTTGGCTCAATCTGGAGGGTTGGAGCAGCAGAAGCTCCAGCATCATAGCGGTATTACATCCGCGACGTTGACCGGAATATTAGATAAGCTGGAGGCTCGGTCATACATCTCCCGTAAGCCTAGCCATACGGACGGAAGGGCTAACGTTGTGACGCTCACGGAGCAAGGCAACGAGGTGTTCGGTAAGCTGGTCGATCTTATTCTGCAATTCGAGAACGAGATGCTTAAAGGGTTCACGCAAGCCGAGAGAGATTTGCTGGGACAGTGGCTGCAACGAGTGGCCAAGAACCTAGGGGATACGGAATATTATTAATAAGGGCTTTTAGCCTTCACTAATAGCTAGCATCCTAGCAATCGGAGAGGAGGTGAGTGCAATGGTACATCTATTGATGTAGATGGGAATATCAATTGCCATATAGCTAGGATCCTAATTAATAAAGGGGCTATTCTATTATGCGAATCGTAGTTACAGGAGGAACAAGCGGAATCGGTTACGGGACGGCGCGCTTTGCCGCGGAACGCGGTTGGGAGGTAACGATAGTCGGTCGTAATCGAACCCAAGGCGAGAAGATTGCCGCCGAGCTGGGGGCGGACTACATCTATGCAGATCTGTCCAAGATGTCGGAAGTACGTCGATTAGCGGAACAGCTCGAAGGGCCGATTAATGCGTTGGCGCTGTGTGCGGGAGGAATATCTACCGACAAAGAGGCACGACTGACCAATGAAGGGTTGGAGACGACTTTCGCAACAAACTATTTGAGTAAATTTGCGTTATYGGAGATGCTTCTTCAGCAGAACAAGATCGTACCTGACGGATGCATCGTTATGGTAGGAGGTAATGGCGTCCACAAGAATGCTTCGACCTCTTGGGCTGAACCTCAAGCCGGTCTATCGTCGGCGATGAAGGCAGCGCTTGCGGTCGATCTCTATGCTTCCGAGCTCGCCAAGCGATATCCGCAGTTGCGCGTGCATACCTGCTATCCGGGAATGGTTCGAACGAATTTGTTCCAAGAGGCACCGTTKCTGTTCCGATTGTTGTCTCGAATGTTCGGCCAGCCGATAGCCAAAGGCAGCGCTTATCTGGGTCGGCTGATCTTGGAGAAGCATTCGGGGGTTCATTGGAAGCAGGATCGCTCCATGCGTTTCCGTGTTCCTTTACCCGAAGGCCAAGAAGCCGAGGCGCTTTGGGCATATAGTCGACAATATATCTAACCATATAACAAAGGGGGTTAAGTATGCGTTATAAAGCAGGGTGGCTGGTTCAAAATCATATTTTGGCTTTGACGCATTTTGAACCGGTGGTAACGATGGAGGATTTCCGGGATATCGCTGCGGATGCGCACATGGCATTGCAAGCGGCGACGCAGCCCTTTCACCTTCTGATCGATAATCGGATTATCGCCGAAAGGACGGTCGCCACTTTGGATTCAATGTTGAAAGCTCTGCCGATCCTCCAACATGCGCACCTGCGATGGATTGTTGTCGTGCTGCCCGAAGCCGTCAAAGAGACTGCAGCAGCTAGACAAGTCGAGCGGCATGGATCGATTCAATTAAAATTTGCGGACAGTCTGGCTTCCGCATTCCAGCATCTTGCCCGTGAAGACGATCGTATAGACGAGGTGGCTGGCATGGAATTGAGTTGGAGCGATTGGATTTCTTATAGTGAGAATCCGAATGCGGTTGGGAAAGAGTAAGAACGAGGAAAAATAATAGTGCGCAGATTTTGAATCCATCGCCAAGTGGCCTATGCGCCACGGCGATGGATTACTTGAAATTTACGGTCTTTTGAATAGCCGTTATCGTATTATTAGCGTAAAAGGCCCGTCTTTCGTATGGAATTTTACTTCCGTCTCGCTAAGCCAGATCGGATGATCGCTCCCCAGCGTACGCTTGGCATTCGGATAGATATCAAATTCGTCGTTTGGCACCATTAGATCAAGTACTGTTAGGTATTCCATCGTAATGCTTAATCTGGATGATTGATAAAATTGATAAAAATAGGTTCTTTCGCCAAGGATTGCGTCGCGGTACTTGATGACCAACGTTTCGGTTCCTTTGGGGGATTCGATCGTCTCGTAATTCCATCCCATGATTAAGCCCCACATACGGAAGGCTACTAAAAACATTCCTAGTATACTAATAGTGATCGAGAACCGACGCCACTTGCGCGATACGAGCATGGCAACGGTCAAAGCTGACATATTGAGCAGTAACGGGATATTCCAGCGGGCTAAGGGGTGAATATAAAATTCGTAGTGATTAACATGCATGAAAATGAAGACAGCGTTCATCGCCAGCAACAAAAGCAGCAAGAGAATAGTGCCTTTTTTACCTTCCACTGCAGCTCTAATCCGCATTGAATCGAAGCTCCGTTCGTGTGAATCAGATGATTTAATATAGAGTACGTTTGTTTAGCACCAGTATATGTTTTCTAATGATATACAAAAAGTGAAAGAAACGACTCGTTTTATTCCTATTAAAATGAATCTAAGCGAAGCCCACCGTTAAGCGACCAACCTTACGCGGTCGGTTTTCGCTTGTTTAGCGTCCGTTAAATCCATTGGTTCAAAATCATATTTTGTTAACATTTAGTGAATCGTATTGAAAATGAGAAATAGTATGATACTCTATTACCGACAGACAGTCGGTCTATATGAAGGGGATGTAAGATGAGAGTTGTAAAAAAAGCCGAGGAGCGGAGGAACGAAATTCTTGACGCAGCGGACGAGCTTTTCGGCCAGAAGGGTTTTGACGGCACGAGTACAAACGATATTCTCGAAAAGGTCGGAATTGCGCGGGGAACGCTGTATTATCACTTCAAGTCGAAGGAGGATATTATGGACGCTCTGATTGAGCGGTATAATGTCCGTCTTATAGGCGCGGCGCAGGAAATTTCCGCAGACAAGAGCGTACCCGTAATCGAGCGCATTATTCGCGTTGTTATGGCACTGAACTTAAGCGGCGGAAGCAGCAAGGAAATTATGGAGCATATACACAAGCCGCAAAACGCGCTTTTGCATCAGAAAATACAAAGGGTCATTATTGCCGGAATTACGCCGATACTGGCGGGGATAATCCGCGAGGGCACCCAACAGGGACTGTTCAGCACGCCGTTCCCGTATGAATGCATGGAAATGGTTGTGATCTATGCGAATACCGTTTTCGATGAGGATATGGTCTCAATGACGAACGAGGAGCGTGCTTTACGCATACAGGCGTTTGTCTTCAATGCAGAAAGGCTGCTTGGTGCTGAAAGCGGGAGTCTTATGCACGTTATGCAGATGTTTGGCAGCGGAAATGGAGACGGTAATGAATAATTCGGAAATCCTGCAATTAAGCTTGAAGACAGAGGTGGCTTATGTATTACAGAATAATTCGCAATGACATTATAAAGAGCAAAGCGGTAACACTGATAACCATGATATTTGTCGCTGCCGCAGCCATGCTTGTTTCGCTTGCAGCGATACTCGTCGTCCATCTTTCGGGCTCGCTGGATACGCTTATGAAGCAAGCGGAAACGCCGCATTTTATGCAGATGCATTCGGGTGAGATTGATACTGCGAGGCTTACGGCTTTTGCGGAACAAAACAGTAACGTCGATGAATTTCAGGTGGTACAATTTCTTAACTTCGACGGCGCGCAGTTTATATTTGGTGAAAAATCGCTCGCAAACAGCGTTCAGGACAACGGGTTAAGCGTACAGAGCGAGAAATTCGATTATCTGCTAGATCTTGAAGGAAACGTGATTAACGTATCCGACGGCGAGGTTTATGTTCCGGTAAGCTATATGAAGGACAACACCGCTAAGGTCGGGGACATGGCCGTAATCAACGGAAAAGAATTTACCGTCGCGGGATTTCTCCGCGATTCGACAATGAATTCTTCGCTTTCAGCCTCAAAGCGGTTTCTTGTAAGCAGCAATGACTATGCGGAAATAAAAAACCTTGGAAATATAGAGTATCTGATTGAGTTCAGATTAAAGGATATGTCGGCGTTAGGCGCATTTGAAACCGCATATGCCTCCGCAGGACTTGAAATGAACGGGCCAACGGTTACGTATTCGCTTTTTAGAATGATGAATGCAATTTCCGACGGGATGATGATCGGGGTTATCCTTCTGGTAAGCCTGCTTGTCGTTACCATCGCGTTCATGTGCATACGCTTTACGCTCTTGGCGAAAATCGAAGACGATTATCGTGAAATTGGTGTTATGAAAGCTATAGGGCTGCGTATCTCGGATATTAAGAAGATTTATCTAGCGAAATACGCGGCAATTGCTGCGGCAGGCTCTATTCTCGGTTTTGCTCTTTCGTTAGTTTTCAAAGGAATGCTTCTTGAAAATATTCGGCTTTATATGGGGGAAAGCGAAAATTCTTCTTTTTCTTATGTCTTAGGAATCATCGGCCTATTGCTAGTATTCCTTGCCATTATGACTTTTGTTAACGGAGTGCTGAAACGCTTTCGGAAAATTTCAGCCGCGGAAGTCATACGCTATGGTACTTCCCAGGACAAAAACACGGGTACTAAGCGTTTTATCTTGAGCGGAAACAGGCTGTTCAGCACGAATATTTTTCTCGGTATCAAAGATGTTCTCTCAAGGAAAAGACTTTACGTCACAATGCTTATCGTGCTTGTGATTTCGTCCTTCATCATGATTGTTCCGCAGAACCTGTACAACTCGATTTCCTCAAAAAGCTTCATCAGTTACATGGGGATTGGAAACTACGATCTGCGCATACAGTTGCCCGGCAATATCGACGGCAATACCTCTGAAAAAATCGCTGAAATCGTAGAGACGGTGAAAAGCGATCAAGCCATTTCAAAGGTTGCCGTCCTTACAACAAAAACATTCAAAGCAAAAATGGAAGACGGATCAGAGGAAAATATTAAAATCGAACTCGGCGACCATGCGATATTTCCTATCGCATATTCCGAGGGCAAAGCACCCGCCGCGGATGACGAAATTGCGCTTTCGACTATATACGCCGATGGGATGAGCAAGAAGGCCGGCGATGTCATTACACTGGTGATTGAGGGGCAGGAGAAAGAGCTTACGGTAAGCGGAATCTATTCCGACATTACCAATGGCGGCAAAACCGCCAAGTCCGTATTCACCGACCATTCGGCGGGCATTATGTGGAGCATTGTCAGCGCTGAACTTTCGGATAAATCTCTTATTGACGCGAAGGTTGCGGAATATGCAGACAAGTTTGATTTTGCAAAGACTTCAGACGTTGATGAATTTGTTACACAGACCCTCGGTTCGATCATAAGCTCTGTCAAAATGGCCTCCTACGCCGCAGTTGCCGTTTCGCTGGTTATCACGTTACTGGTCACACTGTTGTTTATGAAAATGCTCGTCGCAAAGGACAGATATTCCATTGCCGTCATGAAGGCGTTCGGGTTTACAAACTCGGATATTAAGGCGCAGTTTGTTTCGCGTTCGGTATTCGTTCTAATTGTTGGCATTGTTCTCGGCACACTTCTGGCAAATACTCTCGGAGAGGTACTTGCGGATGTGGCTATCTCCTCTTTTGGCGCATCGAAATTTAACTTTGCCGTTAATCCGCTTTCGGCGTATCTGCTTTGTCCGTTGATGATGATTATCGCGGTACTTACCGCAACGGCGATCGGCACCTCGCGCGCGGGACAAATAAAAATTAGCGAACATATAAAGGAGTAGGCAAATGAAGAAGATACTTATCGGTGATCATATCGTAAAATCTTTCGGCGAGGGCGATGAAAAGCGCAATGTTCTCGATGGAGTGTCCGTTGAAATGGGCGAGGGCGAGTTCGTTGCGGTTATGGGACCGTCGGGCTCGGGAAAATCCACGCTGATGTTTGCGCTGAGCGGAACGGATAGCATTAATAACGGAAAGGTAGTATTTGACGATAGGGAGCTATCGTCGGCCTCTGAGAATGAACTTTCAGATCTGCGCAGAACTGCGATGGGATTTGTTTTTCAGCAGCCGACTATGCTGAAAAGCTTGAATATTCTCGACAACATCATTCTTCCGTCCATGCGGGGCAACAGAAAAAACGCCGCAAAAATTACGGAGAAGGCAAGAGCGAATATGAAAAGGGTAGGCATTGCGGAGCTTGAAAAGCGCGACATTACACAGGTCTCGGGAGGACAGCTTCAGAGGGCGGGAATATGCCGCGCGCTTATGAACAGCCCGAAAATTATTTTCGGTGACGAGCCGACGGGCGCGCTCAATTCACAGTCCGCGCAGGAGATTATGGACATATTTTCCGAAATCAATGCAGACGGTACTGCGATAATGCTTGTAACCCACGACGCCAAGGTTGCTGCGCGGACGGAGCGCGTTATGTTTATGCGTGACGGAAAAATCGTAAGCGAGCTGAAGCTTCCGAAGTTTGATGGGACGGATATGGATGGAAGGGTTGAGGAAGTAACGAAGAAAATGTGGGAAGTAGGCATATAATAGGATGTGACTTAGAGTACATCGCTCATGTGGCGGTGTACTCCTTTGCGCTGTGCTCATCAAAATTTTGACCACCCGAATGTCGGTCTCAAAATGGCGCGCAGCCAATAAGCGATGATTGTGCCTGAGGTCCATGAACCGGGATTCCGCAAATATTGTTGGTATTGATCGTTGATGATATAGGTTCTAGTGGAAGTAGGGTTCTTCAGCCCGAGCTTTTCCCACATCGCCGGTTCATTGGAACCTCCGAGCTTTGCGAGCATATCCGCCGACTCTCTCTCTATTGCAGCCGGTATTTGCTCGTAGGCCTGAATGATTTGGTCATGAAATTCATCGATCGGATTGCGTTTGACAAGGCTCGTCAGATGGATACCCTCCCGAATGTAAGAAGCATATGCCAGATGCTCAGCCCAGAACTTGTCGATAAAATAAAGCCGTACCCGCTGCTCCGAAGGGCTCATCGGCGTCTCGCCTTTCAAAATTCCAAGCCGCTCCTCGTATAACATACGCCTTTGATCCTCCACCATATCCGAATAGCTGTTCAGCTCCTGACGGATATGGAAGTTTTGGCCCATAATTGCACGCTGAATATGGTCAATTTTGTCCCGGAGCGCCGACTCTTCCAGAGCCTCATTCTGCCTAAGGCCGCGTTTCTTTATATCAGTGCCGAATTGAAGCATTAAATCGTCTTCCAAGCTAACGAAAAAGACGGAAGCTCCCGGGTCGCCCTGGCGGCCGGATCGACCGCGCAGCTGGTTGTCGATCCGCACGCTTTGGTGCATATGCGTGCCAATCACGTACAACCCGCCCAGATTGGCGACTATTTCTCCTTGCGCCGGGTTGCCGCCGCCAAGCCGAATGTCCACGCCGCGTCCCGCCATATTCGTCGACACGGTCACGGCGCCAATTTCTCCCGCTTTGGCAATGATCTTGGCTTCTTCTGCATCGTTTTTCGCGTTCAGTACATGGCAGGGGACGCCGGCAACCGCCAGCGCCTCCGCCAGCATGTCGGACTCTTCGACGCTTGACGTACCAATGAGAATCGGACGCCCCGCCCTATGGACGGACAAGATTTCTTGTACAAGCGCTTTAAATTTGGCTTCTTTATGGGTATAAATGCGGTGTGGATGGTCGATTCGTACGTTTGGCCGGTTCGGCGGAATTTGCACGACTTGCAGCGCATAAATGTCTTCGAATTCCATTGTGGATACTTGCGCGGTAGCCGTCATTCCGCAAATCTTCGGATATAGACTAAGGAAGTGCTGAAGAGTGATCGTGCCGAGAATGTTCCCGCCGGCTTTCGACTGAAGCCCTTCTTTGGCGTAGAGCGCGGCTTGCAGCCCTTCGGGCAAATGTCTATTGTCCGCCACGCGGCCGGTATATTCGTCTATCAGCTCGATTTTACCGTCCCGGACGATGTAATCGACGTCTCTTTTCAATAACAATTCCGCATGCAGCGCACAATTTAACGACATTAATAAATGACTATTCCGGTCTTCGTACAAATTGCCGCATCCGAGCAGCGATTCCGCTATCGCCGAGCCGGCTTCACTTAAATAAACATTCCGTTTGAACTCATCGAAGTCGTAATGCTCATCCTGCCGAAGCTGCCTAGCCACTGCTGCGAAAGGATTGTCGTCGTTGCCGGAGAACTCAGGCTCGCCGGCGATGACTAGCGGCACCCGAGCTTCGTCGAGAAGCAGCGAATCCGCTTCGTCGACGATGACGTAGTGGAAGGGGCGATGAACGGTATCGGCTTCGTCTAGCGCAATCGAATCGCGCAAATAATCGAATCCCGCCTCTTTGGCCGTCACATAGGTGATATCCGCGGCGTACGCTTCCCGTTTCCGTGACAAGCTCATGCCCGCTTGAACTGCGTTTACCGTTAACCCGAGGAAGCGATAGATCGGACCCATCCACTCCGCATCCCGATTGGCCAAATAATCGTTAAAAGTCAGCACATGAACGCCTTCGCCGGTTAGCGCATGTAGATAAGCGGGCATAACGGCAGAGAGCGTTTTGCCTTCGCCGGTATGCTGCTCGATCAGGAATCTCTCGTGCAGAGCGATGGCAGCCATAATTTGCACATCGTAAGGCTGTAATCCGAGCGTTCTCTTCGCTGCTTCGCAGACTAGCGCATAGGCATCGATCAGCAGCTCATCCAAAGGCGCACCCGATCGTGATTCCTTCCTTAGCCGGAGGGATTCCGCTTGAAGCTGCCCATCGTCCCAGGCTTCCAAATTCCTTTGTCGGATGCGTTCAACTTTGTCCCGATAGCCCTTCAGCCTAAGCTGGGCATCACGGGCCTTGAAATGTTGAATCAACTTGACGGCTATATTCATCGGAATGTATTCCCTCCTTTTCTCACTCATCCTTTAACCGTCGTTGATACAAAACAACGGACGCAATCGTTAATACGACCGTCCATGCCCCAGTAATAAGGAGAGGGGTTAATATGTCTCCCGTCGTAAAGTCTGCGTGGGGCATGTTTAGCAGATTCACAAGTTGAATGCTTGGCGTATAATCCAGCACTTTAAAAATCGGAAAATCACCGAATAGCAGCGTTGCAACCGGAGGCGCAGTAAATACCATCGCTGCAGGAATGATCGATAATGACGCATCAAGCAACGTTTTGGAGAATAAACCGCATATCGTCCCGACTGCCGTGTATAAAATAATCGAAAGAATGATTGCTGCCATAAACGCCCATATACTAGCTGGCTCATAGCCGAATATAAATGTAGCAATAGCGAGAACAACAGCAGACATGACAAAGACTAACGTGCTTTTTCCGATTAAAACATCCATGGTTGTAGCCGGAGTCATCATTAATGATCGTAGAGTGTTGCGCTCCTTTTCTTCCGCAATCAAGCATGCTTGCGCAAAACACGTTAGCAGCACAAACGAAATATTGAAAAGAAAACCGGCGGCCCCAGGCAAAGACGTACCTGCATTTCGAAAAAGAATTGCAAAAATAATTGGAAAAATCAGCATGATGGAGATCGCATAATTGCGTGAAAACTCTTTGTAATCCTTCACGAATATCGCTTGTGCGCGTTTTAATGAGATACTCATCGTAACTCACTTCCTGTCATTTTAATAAAGATGTCACCTAGACTTGGCTCTTTCGTTTCTAACGTATCAATTAACCCTTTTTTCATCCAATCGGCTATTTGATCAACTGTTCCATTATTAATCGGGAGCTCGTAGGCTTCTCCGCTTATTAACTCGACACAAACGACGTTTTCTCGATGCTGCTTTTTAAGCTCCTTCGGGGAGCCGATGGTTTGGATTTGTCCTTGATACAAAATCGCTACACGATTGCATAGCAATTCTGCCTCGGCCATATCATGCGTCGTTAAAAAAATCGTTGTCCCATTCTCATTTAAGCGGCGCAACCCTTTATAAATATGCGCGGAGTTTACCGGATCCAAAGCCGAGGTAGGTTCGTCCAAAAATAATAATTCCGGCTCGTGGATAATTGCGCATGCCAACATGACACGCTGACGCATCCCTTTCGATAGGAGATTGACTTTCTTTTTGCGCTCTCCGCTTAAGTTTACAAACTGCAGCACCTTATCGATCGAAGATTTAGGAAGATCATATAATTGGCGAAACAGCTCCAGATTTTCTTCTATCGTTAATCTCTCATAGAGACCRCTGTTATCCGTCAAAATGCCAAAGCGCATTTTCTGCGGAGACCGATGCATCATTTCCGCCGGCTCGTTAAATACGCTTGCTTGTCCGCTTGTCGGATCTAATTGCGCGGTCAACAGCTTTATAAGTGTCGTTTTTCCTGAACCGCTTGGACCCAGGAAACCAAAAATTTCTCCCTTTGGAATCGAAAAAGACACATCCGCCAATGCATCCTTATTTCCAAATCTCTTTCGAATATGTTCGACTTCGATAACGGCCATTCACACCACATCCTTGGAGTTGATGGCTTAACTATATTAAGATTGCGGGCTTCCAGCCATCAAAATCCGCCGAAATGTAGCTGTTATCGGCTGAATTGTACCATTTACTGCTTGATTGGTCCGACATCCCCCTCGGAATTAAAGGTTAAGAAGAGCTTTTAATTCCTGCAATTTCGATCGAGATAATGGAACGACGGCATCTTTGCCTGTAATTAATCGCAAGCTGTAGCTATTCTTCGTCCATGTAATAATTTCTCTTATTTTTTGAAGATTAACGATGTAGGATCGATGGCACCTGAAAAATCCGAAATTCGCCAATCTCTGTTCAAGCTCGGTTAGCGTGAGAGCACAGTCATAATTTTCTCCATCCACATGAACGAGAATCGAGCCATCTACGCTTTCTATATAGTCGATTTCAGGCGGATTAAATAAAATGACTTTGCCGTTTCTTTTCGTGTAAATCTTCTGCAAGGTGATATTGGCCTGATCTTGTTCCTGCACTTCTTGTTTGTCCTCATCCGAGTCCCGAATATCCAATTGATGAAAGCCGAGCTCGTTTAATCGATAAATGGCATCGCAGGAAATAAGGGCATCCTCTAAATTCGAAGTTAAAATGAGTATCTGCTTTTCGTTCGAAAGGTCATCTAATATCCGTTTGAAATGACGCCGATCCCGTTCTTCCAGGTAAAAATACGGTTCCTCCAGTACAAGCGTAGGCTGATGCGCAAAAAAGACGCGCAGCAAGGTTACATACATTCTTTTCGATGGGCTTAGATTTTTGATTTTTACTTTCCGTTCTTCTTTTAAAGCAAAATAATCCAACAACCGATCGGCACGCTCATTCCGCTCTGTTACGTTGATTAGAAAAGTGATTAATTCTTCCACCTTTAAATGCATATACTCGTTTTGCCCAGCTCGAAATAGGTAATATAGGGAACGATCCGGCAATTGATTCATTAAAAGCTGCTTTCGCTTCAAGTCCGTTATAATGCCAATTGCTTGATTCGGTGTCATAGTTAATTCGATCTTCGGTACAAATAATTGTCCATTTTCATACACGGGTTCAAATTGCATGCCTTCCTCCTGATCGGTACCGCTATAGGATATATGAAACAATTATAAGGTTGGGATACTTTTTTGTCAGTTTCTATTGAATTGACGACAGTAATTAGCTGAAGCGATTGGATTAGTTATGGGGAAAATCCGGTTGYGGCGGGAGAGGGTTAAGCGCTTAGAAAGCGAATTAGAATACAGAGCCCGACGAGAGGGATGTCGAGGTTCTGTTTTTTTTATGCATGTATTGCACAACATGGAATGGAGTGAAAAGTACAATGGAAGAGGAACGCAATTGGGCGGGAAATTACAGATACAGTGCATCGGAGCTGTTCGAGCCTGAGCGAATGGAGCAGCTCCAGGAATGGGTGGCAAAACGCCATAAAGTCAGAGCGCTTGGTTCGCGTCACTCGTTCAACAGCATTGCCGATACGTCCGGCAGTCTGGTTTCGCTGAATAAGATGAATCAAGTATTGGAGCTTGACCCCTCGCGAGGGACCGTCACGGTGGAAGGCGGCATCCGGTACGGAGAGTTGGCTCGTTATTTGCATGCAAACCATTATGGTCTGCATAATTTGGCTTCTCTTCCGCACATTACGATTGCCGGCGCTTGCGCAACGGGTACGCATGGTTCGGGGGACCGGAACGGCAATCTCGCTACCGCCGTGCGCTCGGTTGAGATTGTTACTGCAAGCGGGGAAGCGGTCACTTATACACGGGGTGAACAGCCGGAAGCAGATGGAGCCATCGTCGGTCTCGGAGCGCTAGGCATCGTGTCGAAGCTGACGCTAGACATCGTGCCGAGCTTTGATATCAGCCAGCAGCTGTTTGAGAACCTGGCTCTATCCAGGCTGGAAAACCATTTCGACGATGTTTTCTCGAGTGCGTACAGCGTCAGCCTATTTACGGATTGGAGCAGCGATCGCTTTAATCAAGTGTGGTTGAAACGTCTCTCCGATGCGGATGATACGTTTGCCGTGGATGACTTCTACGGGGCGACGAGGGCTACTGCGCCGCTGCATCCCGTGCCGGGTATTTCCGCAGAGCCATGCAGTGAGCAGCTAGGGAAAAGAGGACCTTGGCATGAGCGGCTGCCGCATTTCCGAATGGAGTTTACTCCGAGTGCGGGAGAGGAGCTGCAAAGCGAGTACTTCGTGCCGAGAAGCCAAGCCTACGCTGCGTTAGAGGCGATTAACAAGATACGGGAGCATATCGCTCCGCATCTATATATTTCGGAAGTGCGCTCGATTGCCTCCGATCAGCTATGGATGAGTCCAAACTACAATCGGGATTCGATCGGAGTTCATTTTACATGGAAGCCCCATTCTGAGGCGGTTGAGCGTGTGTTGCCGATCATCGAAGCAGCGCTAGAGCCATTCGAGGCGCGCCCGCACTGGGGTAAGGTGTTCACGATGGCGCCTGAACGATTGAAGTCGCTTTATGAGAAGCGCCTTGCATTCCTAAGTCTCGCAGCTAGCTGCGATCCGCAGGGGAAGTTCCGTAATTCGTTCTTAGATTCGTATGTGTGGTAAAGAAGAGAAGGCGTAATCAGCATGCATACTAATATGTGACTCGGAGTACATCGCTCACACGGCGGTGTACTTTTTTGCGTTGTGCTTGGGGCGTCAAAATCAACAGGGGAGTCAACGCTCAATTCCTGAAAATACTTACTGGCTATCTCGCGCGAAAAAAACTAACGGACACCAGAGACGCTTATCGGGCAAAAAACGCAAATCCGGGCACCTAACGGACACCAGCGACTCTTAAAACACCAGATGAACGGTATTCCGCTACTTTGGGCGCGCTAAGCATCACGTATGTCCGTTAGAATGGCGGATGACGAAAAAAACGCTTTTAGGTGCAGCTATGTCCGTTACAATCTTTCCCCCGACCGCGCTCCAGCCCTTTTTGTCCCGAGTATAGCTGTTCTGCCGCAGGAATTGACTCGACGGGGGAAATATATCCCTTACGAGATTATTGGAAAGTAACTTTGATTACATCCCTGCCGATGAGAGTGCCTGAACTGTTATAAACCGATGCGAGAATATTGAAAGTTCCGTTTGCCAGCACGATCTTCGTACTGTTCGATAGCGTATGACGAATGTCGTATCCGCTGGACGGCACGTTGAGCATGCCCGAATAGTAGGATAATGATCCGTTATTCGTTTCCTGAATGTGGAGCTCGTACTTGTAAGCCCCGGTCGGCTTCGTAATGCCGATATAATTCGGAACCGCGCCGATGCTATTCGGATACGGGTTAAACACATAAACCCCGTCGGCCGCGCTCGCTTGGGAAGCGATCCCGAGCAGCAAACCGATGACCATGACAAGCGATAATATTTTCTTCATTATTCGTTCCTCCTAATAAGGTTCGTCTTCCCCGTTCCGGCCGAAAAGGGGATGTACCTTTGCAGAGAGCTCTCGCGATGAATATATCACTATTTAGCAGAAGTGACTATATTTAGAAATTCGAATAGTATGTCTATTTCTATCGGAATCTTTCCAGCCGGCCGGTTGGGGTTGTGGTTGAGCCACCATGAGTGAAGAAATCGGTTCTGGTGGTGGCCCTCTTGGGCGTCCGGTTATTCTATTGGACCTAATATTGGTTGTCTCTAAGGCCTTGCCGGCCTTCGGGACAATCTTTTTTTTGCCCTCACTACCGTCTCCAACAAATAAACCAATGATACGGCTAATATTTTGTCGGCTAGCCGACTGTTTTGTATTAAACTATGAACTATAATCGTAAATACCGATAAGTAAACTTTGAATTAACCAAATAGCCAGAGAGGGGCGCAACAACGATGGGCCAAGAGGGCAAGTCCTTCTATTCGGAAGGAATCGTAACGGATAACGCCGAAGCCGAGCAACTCGCGTTAGCGAAACTCTTTGAGAATTTCGGYACTTCTCGCGACATGAAGAAGAACTCCTTTATCTTCAGTAGTGAGGAGGAAAGTCAGGAGATCTATTTCGTCCGGGAAGGACTGGTGAAGATCTCGCAGTTTGCGCAAGAGGGCCAGAGCATCACCTTGTTCCTGCGGCACAAGGGCGAGGTGTTCGGCGCAGCCGAGGTGCTGACGGGGCAGAAGAGGCAACGCTATGCGCGATRCATCACGGACAGCTGCATTCTCTCGATTCCGGCCTCTCACTTCACCGGCTTGTTGAAGATACATCCGGATGCCCTCTACGCGCTAACGGTGGCCAACGCCCGCCGTCTGCTGCAGACGCAGCGGTACGTGGAGACGCTCATCTCGCGGCCGGTTGCCTGGAGGCTGGCTCAGCTATTAATGCAGCTCGGTGTTCGTACGGGGAAGGAGACGGTCGTCACGCTTCCGCTTAGCCATGAGGAAATCTCCTATGTTATCGGCTGCAGCAGGCAGACGGTTACGGAGACATTGGGTCGATGGCGGGACGAAGGCATCATTCACTATGAGAAGAAGATGGTCRTCATTCTCGATACCGACGAGTTCCAACAGCACTTATAACGATATGGAAAGCTATGGGGGGCGGAGCATGATCCGGGTAAAAGGAGTGGGCAAGACGTTCGCGCAACGGGGCGGAGCAAGCTACGTCGCGTTGGATGATATCGACTTCGAGATAGGAAAGGGAGAGTTCGTCTCCATCCTCGGTCCTTCCGGCTGCGGCAAGTCCACGCTGCTTAATTTGGTAGCGGGGCTGGAGCGGGCGGATCACGGCCGGGTTGAAGCAAACGGGAAGGAAGTCACGGCCCCGGGACCTGACCGGATCGTCGTGTTCCAGGACCATGCACTGTATCCTTGGCTCACCGTGTTGGAGAACGTCGCATTCGGTCTCAAGCAAAAGGGGATCAAAAAGAAGGAGCGCCGCGAGCGGGCCATGGAGCAGATCCGGACGGTCCATCTGGGCAAGTTCGCGGACCGCTATCCCCATGAGCTGTCGGGCGGGATGAAGCAGCGGGTGGCGATAGCGCGGGCGCTCGTCATGGACCCGGAGATTCTGCTCATGGATGAGCCGTTCGCTGCGCTGGACGAACAGACGAGGCTGCTGCTGCACAAGGAATTGGAGCAGATATGGCTGAATACGCGGAAGACCATTCTGTTCATCACGCACAACATCCGGGAGGCGGTTACGCTGTCGGAAAGGGTGCTCGTCATGTCCACCCGGCCGGGACGGATCAAGAAGGAGTACCGCGTACAGGCGATACGGCCGCGAGAGGCAGGCGATTCCGTTCTGCACCATATCGAGAAACAGATCATGGATACGTTGGCCGCTGAACTGGAGAAGGTGGCGAAGGAGGAATACGGCAATGACTACACTCTGGAGAAAAGCCCTCTTTCTCATTCTACTGCTAGTAATCTGGGAGACGGCATATAGGACGATGCATTGGGGCTGGCGCTTCCCATCGGCGCTGCAGACGATGCAGACGTTCTATGATGGGATCGCAGACGGGCAACTACTTGAAGCGACGCTTAGCAGCTTGAGGCGAATCCTCATCGCGTTCGTCCTCTCGTGCGTCATCGGCATGACTCTCGGCGTCCTGTTCGCTCAGAGCCGACTGCTGGACGAGACGTTCGGCTTTGTCGTCGTCGCTCTGCAGACGGTGCCGAGCATCGCTTGGTTACCTTTCGCTATTATCTGGTTCGGGCTGAACGACTTCGCCGTCGTGTTCATTACGACGATCGGGGCGACGTGGACGATGACGATTGCGAGCCGGAGCGGGATCAAGAACATTCCTCCGATCTATCTGAAGTCTGCGCAGATGTTCGGAACAGGCCGCGGGTTCCGGCTCTTCTACCAAGTGATGATCCCCGCCGCCATCCCTCAGCTCATTACGGGCATGCGCATGGCCTGGGCGTTCGCCTGGCGGGCGCTCGTTTCCGGCGAACTCATTGCTCGCGGCATTGGGCTGGGGCAGCTGTTGGAGGAGGGGAGAAGCCTCGGCGACACCTCACTCATGCTCTGCATCGTGCTCGTGATTGCGATTCTCGGTACGATCTCCGACCACCTCGTCTTCAAGCGCATAGAAGACCGGATTTGGACCCAGTACGGTCTGAATGCTGCCAAAACGTAAGCTTAACTAGGAAAAGGGGAATGATCCATGTTCAAAAAAGCGGCTTATTCGAGTCTTGTAATCGTCTTTATTCTGACTCTGCTGTCGGGCTGCGGCTCCTCTGGTTCGGGGAGTAACGGGAGCTCCAATTCGGCCAATCCAATTACGGTGAAGATCGGCTTGCTCAAGAATGTGACACATGCTCCGGCTTTCGTTGCGATCAAGAAGGGCTATCTGCAAGACCGTCTTGGCGCTAATGTGAAGATCGAAGTACAGGGCTTCAACAACGGCTCCGACTTCTCGACCGCGATGGCGACAGGCCAAATCGACATCGGCTATGTCGGACCAAGCCCAGTAATCAACCAATACACAAAGAGCAAGAACATCAAGATACTGTCCGGGGCTAATAACGGCGGCGCCGTGCTAGTGGCGAGGAAGGGCTCCGGCGTGACGAGCGTCAAGGACTTGGCGGGCAAGCTGGTCGCCGTCCCGACCAAGGGGAGCACGAATGAGATCTCTCTCCGTCTGCTGCTTCAGGAGCAGGGATTGAAGGTGACGACGGACAAGAGCGGGGCACAGCTCATCGCGATGGCTCCGGCGGATACAATGACGGCCATGAAGCAAGGCCAGGTAGACGCGGCGCTATTGCCGGAGCCATGGGGTACGCAGATCGCGAACGAAGGCATCGGCGATATCGCCGTCGAGTGGGATCAGATTCCGCCGAACAAGGGAAATTATCCACTCACGATCATCGTATCTAGCGCGGACTTCCTGAAGAATCATCGGAATTTGGCCAAATCCGTTCTTCTCGCCAACGAGGACGCAATTAAGTTCATGAAGGATAGTCCGGACGACACGTATTCTCTAGTCAGCGACGAGTTGAAAGAACTGACGGGCAAGGGCTTGGACGTTGAATTGATCAAGGCCACACTGTCGCATCTAAGCCTGACGACGAACATCGACCAAGAAGCTTTGAAGATAATGGCTCAGGTAGCGGTCGATGCCGGCTACATCAAGGGAGTCGGAGCCGACGGCTTGGATCTGGGAGGTCTGTACGATCTGTCGCTGCTGAAGGAGACGCAGGAAGGCAAATAAACCGAAGACGAGAGGGATGACAGCGATGTATATCCAGCCACAAATGAATTTGCGGCCAGACTACCACCCAGACTTGACAGTCGTTCTGCTCGGAACGGGTTCTCCCCGCGCCTTCTATGGGCGAGCGAAGCCCGGAGCCGTGGTGCTTGCGGGAGACAAGGCGTTCCTCGTCGATTGCGGGGGCGCTACGGTGGACCAACTGATCAAAGCGGGCATCATGCCTCAGCGGATATCCGATGTCCTGTTCACCCATCACCATTACGATCATAACGGCGGATTCTTCGACGTGTTCATCACGAGCTGGCGCACGCATATTACCGCAGAACGTGTCTTCGAAGGCCGTTCGGTGCCGATGCAAGTGTACGGACCCGAGACGACGAAGGCGATCATCGGCAAAATGCGGGATTCCTTCGAGTTCGACGTCAAGCTCCGAATCAGCTATAACCTGTCGGACGAAGCGGGCTCGCGAATCGAGTATACGGAATGCAACGAGGGCGTTATCTACGACAAGGGCGGCATCCGGATTACCGCCTTCGAAGTGGACCATCGTCCTGTCTATCCGGCTATCGCTTACAAGTTCGAGTATAACGGCAAGACGGTCGTTATCTCGGGCGATACGATTCCGGTGGCCAACATGGTAAAACAAGCGGCCGGGGCGGATCTGCTCGTTCACGAAGCGTACAACAAGTCGTGGCTTGACGCCTTGATCGCGCAATATCCGAAGCACGAGAAGGCGCTGTCGAATCCCGCGAAGTATCATACGACGACGCTGGAAGCGGCGGACATCGCGCAACGGGCAGGCGTCAAGCATCTCGTGCTCACGCATCACATTCCCGCACCGGAGGCAAATCCGGCGGCGGAGCAAGCGTATATAGAGGGGATGGCCGAGATTTACGCCGGTCCGATCTCGGTCGGTCGCGACTTGATGGCTTTTGAATTAAAGTAGCGGGCAACCGTTCAAAGAAGGGCCTGGCGGGGTGCCCTTCTTTTTTCGCTCTATAGATGATACGGAGTAAAGTACTACCGGCCTTCCAGGGGTTTATCCTAATTGTGCAATAACGGCTTGGGTTACAGCCAACGTAGACTGAGGATTCTGGCCGGTAATCAAGTTGCCGTCCACCTCATAATGAACCGACCAATTCGGAGCTGCCACATAGATGGCGCCCAGATCGCGAATTTTGCTTTCCAATAAGAACGGGAGATGTTGATCCAGCGTTGTCGCTGCTTCTTCCCTGTCCGTAAAAGCGCTGATCCGTTTGCCTGCAACTAAAGGATTCCCGTTTGATAATTTAGCGCCTACGAGCCCCGCGGGCCCATGGCATACCGCGGCAACGATCTTGCCGGCCTCATAGAATTCCCGCAGCAATTCCTGAAGCTTGCTATTATTCGGAAGATCATACATCGTTCCATGGCCGCCCGGCAAGAAAATCGCGTCAAACCCATCCGCACCGACTTCATCCAATTTCAAGGTATTCTCCAAATGCTTCTGAGTATCCAATAGGCGCTGCGGGGTGGCCGAATCTACGCTTCCGGGGTCGATGGGTCCTCTGCCCCCGAGAGGGCTTGCCACCGTCACATCGTATCCTTTCTCGACAAACTCCAGATAGGCCTCCGCGAATTCCGTCAACCATATGCCTGTCCGTCTGCCTTCATAAATCTCGTCGTGATTAGTGACAACGATCAACACTTTCTTTGCCATTACGATCAGCTCCTGTACCAAGTAATTTGTTATATGGCCAGTTTAAGTCCAATCTATCTATAAAACAAATCATGAARTAACAGTTAATCCATAAATAAATTTATAGATATTCCAAAAATAAAGATCAAACGTAACATGATCCGCTGATCTCTATCTTTCTTCGCGAATGATCCTAATGATCTCGTTGATCTCAGGCAGATGCTTGTGCTTTGTTTGATAGGCAATAAATAATTCATTGGTGATTCTCAGGTGCTCGAATATGATTTTCGAACGGCCATTCCCTTGGCCCAAGAGGTAGGTAGGCAATAGGCTAATGCCTGATCCGTTCTTAATC
The DNA here is from genome assembly GCF_052115185.1 of Paenibacillus sp. 2TAB19. NCBI lineage: Bacteria > Bacillati > Bacillota > Bacilli > Caryophanales > Paenibacillaceae > Paenibacillus > Paenibacillus sp. 2TAB19. The sequence goes on from NZ_JBFRGE010000002.1 coordinate 126,228, forward strand.
GCTTCGAGAATCATATGTAGATTAGGGATGACATGAACCGGTTTAATTAGTGGGCGATTCCGGAAATGTTCTCTCCACAAACGTCTAATAATCGGCAATTCCAGCCCGTAACTGATCCAGTTCTGCATAGAAAGCCATTTCTCGATGGACGGAAGGTGATCCGTATCGGGAATTTCCAGACGTTCAGGGGCAACGATCACGAACTCCTCGTCATATAATTTGATATACTCAATTCCTGGAGATACAAACTTCTTCGATGTCACGATGAGATCGGTTTGTTCTTCCTTAAGCATCTCTATGAGTTGGCTCGCCGTTCCAAAATAATGAATGGTATGCATACTGTACTTATTTAAGTTCGGAAGGATTTTCTCGCTAAAAAATTCATGCGCGGTGCCCATTCGAATGACGTTAAGAGTAGGGAGAGACGCTGCTTTCAAATTCATGGTTGTCTCCTCCAGATGTTCGATAAGAGGAGCAACCTGTGAGTAGAGCTCTTTGCCTCTTTCGGTCGGGGTTAATTTCCTTGACGTCCTTGCAAACAGCGACTCTCCAACCTCGGCTTCCAGGGCTGACAAGTGCTGACTCATGGCCGGCTGCGTCATTATCCTCGTTTTGGCTGCTTCCGATAAAGAATTATGCTTATAGATGGCAATAAAACTCCGATACCATTCAAAGTCGACCATAGCCCTGCATTCACTCCTTTCCTAATCTCTGTATCTTAATATAACAAACTCCCACCCCCATTTGTTAGCGCAGTCTCCTCATTTTTGATCCAGATAGTCATCTCATTAATATCCGAAGTCGTTCCCATAACCGTGAAGGCTCCAGAGTAGGACAGAGCAGAGGCTTAGTTGAGCAAAGCCAATGATGTGGTTGTACGCAATGATATAAAATGACGAATACACCGCCATGAAGCTCAAGAACTTAGGCGGTGTATTTGTTATGCTCGGAGTAAATCACCTTGGAATTTAATATCGAATGACAATCTTGCCAAAATACGAGCCCTCCGCAAGGTGGGTGAGGGCCTTAACGGCCTGCGAGAACGGATACTCCGAGTCGATGACAGGGTGAAGCCGATGGTGTTCGATCGCAACGTTCATGTTCTCGAACATGGCCCGGCTGCCTACGTTTATGGCTTGAAGTTTGGCTCTTCGGAGAATGGCCGGAACGATGGCTAAATCTTCGACGCTGGCTCCAGACAGAATGCCGACGATACTGATTTGGCCGCCTACTTTTAATGCGGAGATAGAACGATTAAGCGTTGCCCCGCCTCCGAGATCGACGATATGATCAGCACCTTTTCCTTGCGTAAACTCCAGTACGGCTTTGTCCCATTCCGCCGTTTCCTTGTAATTAATGCCGTAATCGGCGCCTAAGCTTTTTGCGCGTGCAAGCTTTTCATTGCTGCTAGACGTTACGATAACTTTGGCGCCTTGGAGCTTGGCGAACTGAAGGGCGAACAGGGAGACGCCGCCGGTGCCTTGGACGACAACCGTATCTCCTGCTTTGACCTTACCCTCTTCTACGATCGCATGCCAGGCCGTGACCCCGGCGCAAGGCAGAGTCGCGGCCTCGACATCGCTCAAATGTTGGGGGACGCGAACTAACCCTTCTTCAGGCAACACGACATATTCCGCGAGCAGCCCCTGGAGAGGGCTGCCTAAAGTCGTAATCCAATTCTCCTGCGTAGCCTCGCCTGACTTCCAGCTTTGAGTAAAGATCGCGCTTACTCGTTCTCCTATCCGAAACTTGCCGGCATTTTCCCCTAAGGCAACGATTTCGCCTACTCCATCGGACACCGGAATGAGAGGCTCTTTTAGTTCGGGATTGTAGAAGCCGTCTATGACTCCGATATCACGCGCGTTCAGCGATACGGCTTTCATTCGAATGAGGACTTCACCTCGGCCTGGAGTTGGGATGGGGCGATCGACTTCGGCGACGTGATCGAGTCCGAAGCCGCCTTGAAGGACGTACGTTTTCATTGAGCATCTCTCCTCATCTTAGGTATAGACATACAATAATCCACACACTAAGATGTAGCTAGACGGCACTTTAAAGTCGGTTGCGAACCTTAAGGTGCGTAAGGAGGCGAGGCATATGAAGCCGCGGGATATCTCATTGGAAGATTGCAGCTATACCCATGTGTTGGAGGTTATTTCGAATAAATGGACCGCATTGGTTATCTACTCTTTGGAGAACGGTACCATCAGATATGGTGAGATAATGAGGCGTATCGAAGGCATTTCGCAGAAAATGCTGACGCAAACGTTGAGGCGGCTGGAGCGGGATGGCTTGGTCAGCCGGAAAGTGATGCCATCGGTACCGCCAATAGTTGAGTATACCTTAACCCCACTTGGAGAGACGTTGATTCCATATATGAAAAATTTAGTAGAATGGTCTTCCAATCACTACTCCGCAGTAAGGAAGGCAAGAGAAGAATATGATCTCGGTGACGCGGAAACCATCGTGAATGAAGTGGAACGGAAAGATGCATAGCAATATAAAAACATCGCCATGTGACTATACACTCTGGCGATGTTTTTTTTGTCTCCAGAGCAGTTGGCAAGGAATGAGTAATAATACACACAATAACCCGAGGAAAAGCCATGTTTGGGGGCAAATCGGTATTATAAAATGATTAATAATAAAGGATATTTTTGGGAGGTTTGCCTATGAGGCGTGGACTCGTGTACGTTCTTCCGATTTTCATAATTGTTGTAGTTATGGGGCTGCTGATTAACCGACAGGGGAGCAAAGAAATGCCCATTAAAGCTGCCTTAAGCAGCGAGCAGAGCGAAGCGCGGTATTTGGCTACCAATTACGACGTAAATGTACACAACGATATTGTCTATGCGAGCAAGGTGAATGAATCAGAAACCGAAGAGCCGTTGAAGTTGGATGTGTATGAGCCGACCAACGATAACAATAACCGAAGACCGGTATTTATCTTTATTCATGGAGGAGGATATAAGGAAGGAAGCAAGTCCGATGCGGCAACCATTTCCAATGAGCTCGCCAAGCGTGGGTACGTCGTGGTGTCCATGGATTACCGCTTGAAAAAGGACCCGTTTGTCCATTTTCAACGCACCTTGTCGGACGCTTACGAGGATATATCCGATGTGATCGGCTGGATTAGCCATAACGCGGAAGCCTATAGAATGGACGCAGAACAACTGGCTATAGGCGGGGATTCCGCCGGAGGTTATTTATCGATGAATGTTGTCAATGAATACTTGAAACGAGATCCGTCAATTGTTCATTCCATATTTGCTATTGTGGATATATACGGTGGTAAGTTAGAGAATAGCGTGGATGAACAATTGCCTCCGATTTTGATGATCCATGGAACGATTGATCAATTGATACCCTACCAACAAAGTGTAGACTTGAAGGATACGTTGGAGAGACAAGGAATATATCATGATCTGTTCACCATGGAGGGTGTGGGACATGACTATAAGAACGAAAAGTATATAGACGAGGTTATCGAGACGACCTTGCATTTCCTGTGGAATGTCATGCGTAATTCCGAGAGCCGATGGCTTCCGGCGAGCACGGGGATCGAGGCCGTGTCGGGGGATTCATTCGACATTAAGTTGCCTGATTTGAGTATCGGCCATTCGGCAGAAAGGCAGATCAGCGTTGCCCTGCCGGAGGGATGGTCACTGGATAATGCCGATAGCGACGAGTCTCTTCAGGTGCGCATCCCTGCAGGTTTGAATCGCGGCAATCGTTCGATCTTCATCACTCTGGATCAAAACAGGGAAGCTGTTCAAAGCTTTGCGATCAATGTCAATGTCGTTGATCCTTTGGAAGAGAGCTTTGAAACGTATTTTGATGCCACGGACCATAAAATAAAAACCCGAATGCAAATTACCAACCGATCCAAAAACAAGTTCAGCGGGACTATTCAGGTCGATTACGAAACGGAGCAATCGTCTCAGGGGAAATTCACGACGAACGTGGACCAGGTAGAGCCGGGGGATCGTGTATCCTTCCATATCCCGGAGCTGGCAAGAGGGAAGCGGGTCATTCATGCATACAACCAAGCGGGCGCTTTGCTGCAGAAGAAGGAAGATCTATTTAATGCGCTTGTCCTTCAGAAGTCCGAAAAGCCGATCCATATCGATGGAAATCTGGAGGAGTGGAAAGGTCAGACGCCATTCGATGTTAATAAGATAATGATCGCCGATTGGAAAGGGATTGAAGATTTAAGCGCGATCGGTTATATGACTTGGGACGTCGACCATGTGTACCTAGCGCTTGACGTTACTGACGATACACATACCCAAGAAGCGGAGGGGCTCGGCATCTGGAGTGGTGACAGCCTTCAATTGGCGATAGGTTTAGCGAATGATGACGGCAGCCTTCCTCTCGAGTATCACGAATTAGGCATCGCGATGACCGGCAAGGGACAGCTGTCCAAATGGCGTTGGATAGCTCCGAGGGGTTTTAGAGCTGACGATTCAATAAAGCTTGATTATGCCATCGTCCGCAATAATCAACATACGATCTATGAAATGGCCATCCCCATGAGTGAGTTAACCCAAGACATCGCAATGATAAAGCCAGGATTGAAAATGAAATTATCATTGCTTGTCAACGACAATGACGGTGCCGGGCGCAGGGGATGGCTGGAATACAATAGCGGAATAGGAACGGCCAAAGATATTAACGCATTCGGCGATGTTTTTCTGGCAGGGGATTGAATTTCCTCCCGAAAAGCATTCAGAATGGATTCTATACAGGCTAATGGGCCAAATGGCATCAAATAAGCGGTTTGAATGGATTTCGTACAGGCAAACGAGGCACTTTTGGTGAAAATGAGCAAATTGGGCGAATTAGGCTGTATGTTTTCCAATCAAAGGTGCAAATTCGTTTATAACATGCTATTTGATTGGACGATATCCATTCAAACAAAGGTAGAGTTCGAATGAAGGAGACCTCGTGAAGATGCCAAAATATGAATAGCAGGAGCTAGCGCAGCGGGAAAAAAACTCCTGCTGCGTGTTTTTTTCGACTATTTGTGGAAATTATTCCATTGTGTTAAACGCGCTGAAAATTATGATTAAGGTATAACTCCATGAACCTGCAATTAGACGAGAGGATGCTCAGACACGCATGAACTAAAAAACGAAGCAAAGGAAGGAGAGAGGTTGATGTAGGAGGTTTAAATCGTTTTGAAATGTAAGCGTTTTACTTGAGGTCCGTTATGCCAATATGATATTAAACGGAGGTTATCGGCCAATGAAGATGGTTCGGAAGAAAGGCTCGAGAAAGCTTGCCATTCTGCTGGTAGTCGGCAGTCTTGCGTGGTTGCCCGCAGTACCGGGAACAGGGAGTGTAGCTTCGGCGGCGGATCACGCCATGTCTCAGGCGTTCAATACGTCGACCGGCGTGCTGGACGTGGATTATGCTTCTTATTTGTCCAAGCATGACATCGTGTACCAATCGCCGGTGTCAGACCCAAAAGGCGCTTTGACCGTCGGCAACGGGCGGGTCGGAGGCATGGTGTGGGACACGCTGGGCGGCATCACGATGCAGGTGTCGGGCGTGGACGCTTCCCAAGAAGGCTTCGCTTCGCAAGGGTTGGTCAATCTGTATACGAATCCGGGGCTCAATGCGGGCTATACGTCGTACAAGCAGCGGCTGTCGCTGTATGACGGCGTGCTCACCACCGAGTATGACAGCAACCGCAAAATTACGATCATGGGTGCGCCGAACTCCGAAGTAATGGGTATCCATGTCGAGGACAGCCGTACCGGCTTGTCCAGCGTCTCCCTGGATCTAAGCCTGTGGGATGTCAGCAACTTCAACGGCGGCGACGTGCCGGATATCAACACTTGGAGAACGGTCTCTACTTTCGTCGATCCGACGGTCGTTGGACTGAGCAGGGGACAGACGGATGCGAATAACTTCGGCTACACGCTGGCGGCTACCGTCGAGGGAGCCAGCTTCACCACTCAGGCGGTCGGAGGCAACAAGGTCAGGCTGAATATTACCCCGTCTTCAAGCTACACGATCTGGATCTCCAGCGCGAGCCGGCTGAACGCGCCGGGCCACAACTCCGTAACCGCCGCCAAAAACCAACTTACCGGTGTCAAAAATACCGGCTACAACGCTACCTTGGCCAGCTACAAAAACTGGTGGCATAACTTCTGGGCGAAATCGTTCGTGCAGTATTCCAATGCATCCGGTGACGCCGATTATATGGAAAGCTTCTACTACTTGAGCACCTACATGATTGCGGCCGGCTCTTACGGCAACTATCCGTTCCACTTTATTAACGGCGTATTTAGCGCCGTTAACGACAACGACAGCGGCAAGTGGAGCAATGCCTATTGGTATTGGAATCAGCGTGACATCTACCATTCCTTCCTGGCTTCCAATCATGCCGATATGGTTAACGTCTTTAACAATTTATACAGCCGGAATTACAATACGCTGAAGGCGTATACGATGACCAGGTACGGAATCGACGGTATCTGGGTGCCGGAGACGATGGGCTGGAACGCCAGCGCGGCGGGAACGATCTACAGCGATTATACGCAGGATACGCTGTCGACGGCGGCGGAAGCCGCTCTGAACATGTATGCGCAGTACAAGTATACGAACGACGCTAATTACTTAAGCGGCACTGCGTATCCGTTGATGCGCGAGGCGGCGAAATTTTATGCCGACATTGTTTCCTACGACAGTGCGACAGGCAAGTATTATATGGCTTCCTCCAACGCTCACGAGCAGCATTGGGACGTGCGGAACGCGATTACCGATCTAGCCGCGATTCGCGCTTTGTTCCCGGTTGCTATACAGGCCAGCGCCAGCCTTGGCGTAGATGCAAATTTGCGCGCCGAATGGCAAACCGTGCTGAACAATCTGGTCGCTTATCCTATTGACCCTAGCGATCCGAACAAATACGCGCCGCATACGCCGCCGATTTCTCAGAATCGGAACAACGAGAACGTCGTTTTGGAGCTGGCATGGCCTTACAGCGTTAGCGGCATCGGCTATCCGGATTATCAGAAGCTGGTTAACAACTACAACACACGGCCTTATCCGTATAACTCGAACAACGTATGGGATCCGGCTCCGATTCAGGCCGCCCGGCTTGGTCTCGGCGATGAAGCGTATCTCGGCATGCGGATGATGCTGCAGCGCTATCAGCACTACCCGAACGGAAGAACGACCAATTCCAACGGCGAATTCGAGTATATGGGCGTCCATTTGTCGGCAATGAACGAATCGCTTCTCCAGAGCTATAACGATAAAATTCGGGTGTTCCCAGCGCTGCCGACCGAAACGAATTTCGTCAGCAAATTTACGCTGCTCGCCAGCGGAGGTTTTCTGGTCAGCTCCGAGAAAGCGGCTAACGAGATCAAATACGTCGGAATCAAGAGCCTGAACGGCAAGCCGGCTACCGTCGTGAATCCATGGGGAACGCAAGCCGTGCAGGTCAGAAGAATGTCCGACAACGTCGTTATTACGACATCTTCGAGTAGCGAGTTTACGTTCAATACGTCGGCTGGGGCTGTATATGTCGTGGAGCGCACGGCCAAACCTTTTGCCAACTTCGAACATACGCAGCTGACGGGAACGGCCAATCAAGGCGTAAAGTCGCTGAGCGGCACTAACTCCAAGCTGGGTCTGGACGCTAATGGCGGCAGAGCGACCATCACGACCTTCTTCGAGGATTCGAATTACGGAGGCGCCGCCAAAACGCTTGCGACAGGCAGCTACACGACCGCGCAGCTTACCGCGGCGGGCATTCCGAATAACTGGGTATCCTCCGTTAAGGTTCCGCTGGGCTATACGGTGACCATCTATGATAATGATAACTTTACGGGTACGCAGTGGTCGTTCACGGCGGACACCGACTTCCCAAGCAGTACGAATCCAAACGCCAACGATAAAATGTCCTCGATCGTGATTGTGGGGGGCAGCGGAGGCGGTGGTAGCGTCGTGAAATACGAAGCAGAGATTGGAGTCAGAACAGGAGCGGTAGGCATCTATAACGATACGAGCGCCTCGGGAGGCCAAGCGACGGATCATTACTCCAATATTGGCGACTCCGTGTCGGTTGCTAATGTTCAGGCGGGCTCCAAGCTCGTGATTGGCTACTGCACCGCCAACAATCCTGGACGGCTGAGCCTGTACATCAACGGGGTAGATAGCGGCAACGTTACGTTCCCGTCCACGTCCAGCTGGAATACGACGTATTCCACCGTTACGGTGACGGTTCCGATACCAGCGGGCGCTACGATTAAGCTGCAGCGTGACAGCGGCGATGACGGCGCGAATATTGACTATGTGGGCGTGCAGAACTAGAAGTATTGCAGTATATAAAATTTGTAGACATCGCTCAAGGTTACTTACCTTGGGCGATGTTTTTTTATAGAGCCGAATGATAGGTTAGGACTATAATTTATATAGATTTTATATATTTAACTTATAAATAGGACTATGCCATACTATCCCTAACATAAAAGTTGGGAGATGATTCCATGAGTTCCAATCAAGTTTGGCAATCCGATCACTATGACCGTAAGCTTGGATTTGTATCTGAATTTGGGAAGGACGTTGTTCGGCTTTTGAATCCGATCAAGGATGAACATATCTTTGATTTGGGCTGCGGAACCGGAGATTTGGCGAATGAAATAAGCCAAGCCGGCGCACAGGTTACAGGGATGGATTTGTCAGAGACGATGATCGGGCAGGCGCAGCGCAAATATCCTCAAATCCAATTTTTTGTCGGGGATGGAGAACGGTTTACCATAGATTCTACGTTCGATGCCGTTTTTTCCAACGCGGCGCTGCATTGGATGAAGAACCCGGGGGCGGTACTGGCCGGTGTATGGAATAGTTTAAAACCTGGCGGCAGGTTTGTTGCAGAGTTTGGCGGGAAAGGAAATGTGGAAACGATCGTTCAGGCCATTGGCGAGGTGCTGAGAGAGGACTTCGGCATTGATGCGAGCAAGCTGAATCCCTGGTATTTTCCAAGCATCGCCGAATACAGCATCTTGTTGGAACAGCAAGGCTTCCGCGTCACCTATGCGATTCACTTTGATCGACCGACAAAGATCGAGGACAATGAGCAAGGCTTGCATCATTGGCTTAGGGGCTTCGCCGACAACTTCTTCACAGCACTCTCTGAAGCTGAGAGGCATGCCGTTTGTGCGAAAATAGCTGATAAAGCGCGAAACGAATTGTTTCATAACGGTTCATGGTACGCGGATTATAAACGATTAAGAGTAATGGCGGTTAAGCCGGGATAAGGGAGAGATTCCATGATGAGAGTGCAATTAGAAGGTATTACCGTATTGTCGGACGATGTTTCACGCTTGGCGAGGTTTTATCATGAAGTGCTTGGATTCCATATCGTTGTTGAAGAGGATCATTACGTTGAATAGATCCGGATGGCAATATTCATTCGCTCTTTGCGGTAAACCAATAAACGCTTGCCCTTAGCGGATGATCGAATAAGCAGGGTATGAATACATCGCTCATGCGGCGGTGTATTTTTGTGTTGAATTCATTATTGCTGATCGAACGAGCGCGCAAGGAATAGATAGGACTTGAACAAGCCGTTGAAAAGGTTAATATGGATATGAAGCTATATTGGGAGGGGCGATCGGGAGAATGAGTCAACATGATGAAACTCAAATTTTGAAAGCGGTTACTGATCGAATGATACCGAAGGATGAGTGGCCATCGGCGTCCGAGGGGGGAGTCCTGACTTATTTGGAGCGCTACGCCGTTCAAGATGCTGCTACCTGGACGGATGTGATAGAACCCGGACTTGGCGCATTAAATGCAGAAGCAGGCAAACTTCATAACCAACCCTTCTCGGAACTGTCGGCTCATAAGCAAGATCAATTGCTGCATGATGCAGAGCGTGATTTCTTTCAGTACTGGCCTGTTTCGTCTAAACGTTTCTTTGACACGCTGTTGAGCCTAGTTGTCGAAGGGTACTATGGAAGTCCGGAATCAGGCGGGAATATCGGAGGCAAGTCATGGGATATGATCGGCTATCGTCCTGGCCCCGCGTCCGGAAAGAATAGTGTGGTCCCGGAAGGCGATTTGCCGCAAACCCCGTTCAATCAGCTGAAAGACCGCTATGACGTTATCGTTATCGGTGCTGGAGCCGGCGGTTCGGTTGCGGCGGCGGTATTGGCCGAAGCAGGGCTTCAGGTTCTCGTCGTGGAGCGCGGCAGTTGGCTCCGGTACGGTCAAGTCGGCACAGATCACTTGCGCAATCATCGGTTAAGCAAATATGGGCATAACACGGGACCTGAGCTGGATGGTAACCCTCGCACCATAATAATGGCAGGCGGGGACAAGCGAATTACGATGCCGTTCGAAGGGGATTACCATAATAATGCAATGACGGTAGGCGGAGGAACGCGGATCTACGGGGCTCAGGCATGGCGTTTTCACCCGAATGATTTCCGCATGGCGAGTCGCTATGGGGTACCAGAAGGCAGTTCGTTAAGTGACTGGCCGATTCAATATGAAGATCTCGAACCCTACTACAATCGGGCTGAGTGGGAGGTTGGTGTCTCCGGTGATGGGAATGCCCATTCTGGACGGGGAAAGCGGCAACATGCTTATCCAATGCCGGCGTTGTCGCCTACTTTGGAGGCTGAACATTTGGCTCGCGGGGCAGAGAAGCTTGGCTGGGAAACAGGGCCGGTGCCGCTTCTTATTAACTCTGTTCAGCGGGATGGCCGGCCGGCCTGCGTGAGGTGCGGCCAGTGCATCGGATTTGCCTGTCCGACCAACAGCAAGAACGGCGGGCACAATACGATGTTAGTAAGAGCCATGGCCACCGGTAACTGCGATCTGATCTGCGATACGTTGGTGGAGCGCATTGATACCGAAGGCGGCAAGCATGCGACCGGAGTTCATCTAGTACAGCAATCGGAGGGCTCCGTGCAGCGACGGCAAGTTCGGGCAGGCCATATTGTAGTTGCTGCAGGAGCTATCGAAAGCGCACGGCTTCTTCTCAATTCCGCAAATGATTCGGAACCGAATGGCATAGGCAATCGGAATGGGCAAGTGGGAAGAAATCTGCAAGGCCACGTCTATGCTGGCGCTTACGGCCTCTTTGACGAGCGGGTTCAAGATGGTCTAGGCCCAGGTGTAAGTATTGCGACCTTCCGCTTTGACCATAGTAACGAAAGCGGAATTATCGGCGGCGGGCTGCTTGCTAACGATTTCACCCGGTTGCCGCTTATCCATTGGTATCGGGCACTTGGACCGGATGCGGCGCGGTGGGGGAGCAAAGGCAAGGAAACGATGAGCGAGAGCTACTTGCGAACGAGCCAAATTCAAGGGCCGATCCAAGAGATTCCGAATCCGGAGTCCAGAGTGCGTCTATCGAAGTCGGTCAAAGATCGTTTTGGCATACCCGTAGCTAGCCTATATGGAAGCGTTCATCCCGAGTCTCTTCGTGCTGCGGAAATGTTGGGAGAGCAAGCGGAGAAGTGGCTATGGGCGGCTGGAGCGCGTGAGGTGTGGCGAACCCGGCCGGGCAGCGGGCTAAGTGCCGGTCAGCATCAGGCGGGTACGCTGCGTATGGGGAACGACCCTTTAACATCGGTCACTGATCCCTTGGGCCGTGTTCATGGATACGACAATCTTTGGGTGAGCGACGGCTCTGTGCATGTGACCAATGGCGGCGTTAACCCGGTGTTAACGATTCTTGCATTGGCTTTCCGCACCGCAGAAAACCTGGTGAAACAAGGATAAGCAGAACAATAGTAATGAGAGGCTGAAAATTATGGTAATATAGTTTCGATAGATTACTATTTCTATTTATGGAGGCGCTTACTTATGGACCAACAAGTACAGCAAGAAGGATACTTCGGAGAATTTGGGGGCAGCTTCGTCCCGCCGGAATTGCAGGAAGTGCTGAACTATTTGAGCGAGCAATTTAATAAGTTCAAAGACGACCATGAATTCAATGAAGAGCTTAGCTATTATTTGCGCGAATATGTTGGCCGCAAGAGCCCGCTGACATATGCGGAACGGTTGTCCAAGGCTTGGGGCGGACCCAAAATCTACTTAAAGCGCGAGGATCTGAACCACACCGGAGCTCATAAGATCAACAACGCTATTGGCCAGATTCTGCTCGCCAAGCGGATGGGTGCCAAGCGGATTATAGCCGAGACCGGTGCTGGACAGCACGGGGTCGCTACGGCAACGGCTTGCGCTATGTTTAATATGGAATGCGTCATCTACATGGGAGCCGAAGATACGCGCCGCCAAGCGCTTAACGTGTTCCGGATGGAACTGCTTGGCGCTACTGTCGTACCGGTTGATAAGGGCCAAGGACGACTGAAGGACGCGGTGGATGAAGCACTGGGCGATCTCGTTCGCAATTATAAAAATACGTTTTATTTGCTCGGTTCCGCGGTTGGACCGCATCCGTTCCCGACAATGGTCAAACACTTTCAAGCGGTCATCAGCGAAGAGTCGAAGCAACAGATTTTGGAGAAGGAAGGCCGTTTGCCGGATGCGGTGGTGGCCTGCGCGGGCGGCGGCAGCAATGCAATCGGCGCATTCGCCCACTATATCGACGAGCCAAGCGTCCGCCTGATCGGGGTCGAACCCGATCARGCGCCAACTTTGACCGAGGGCGTTCCCGGCATGATTCACGGCTTCAAGTGTTTGGTGTTGCTGGACGAGGAAGGCGAGCCGCGGAAAACGTATTCGATCGCCGCGGGGCTCGACTATCCGGGCATTGGGCCGGAGCATAGCCACTTGAAGGTGACGGGACGAGCAGAATATGCCACCGTTACTAACGACGAAGTGCTGAAAGCGTTCCAGGAACTATCCCGCACGGAAGGGATTATCCCGGCTTTAGAGAGCGCGCACGCAGTTGCACACGCGAAGAAGCTTGCGCCTACGATGGATCAGGATCAGATTCTCATCATCAATCTGTCTGGTCGCGGAGATAAGGATGTTGAGCAAGTGTTTCAAATGATTAAATAGTAACAACATTAAATACACCGCCAAGTGGACCTCGTGCCATGGCGGTGTGTTTTTGGTATGTATCAAAAATATATGCTACGCAGCTAAGAATGATAGGGAAAAGTTTAATAATGCCTCACTATATTAGAGGTTACCTATACGTTAAGCTATTAATGGTCCTTATATTTACAATTTTACCATTATGGTTGTCGAGGGGGGATAATGGAATCATCTTCACTATCTGCTTATTAAGCAGTCTGATGGCATGGTTTTGAAAGCGTTTACCGACGTATGCTCGGAATTCATGTAATGGGGAGGCAACAATTATAATGAAAAAAAAGGTTTTGAGCTTGTTCTTATCAGGTACAATGCTACTGTCTATCTTTTTCGGATTAGCATCTTCTTCTTCTGCCGCAGATCCAGTCATCAGCTCTGGTAATCCAATTTTCACTAGCATCTTCACTGCCGATCCTTCTGCGCGTGTGTGGAATGACGGACGTATTTATGTATATGCGTCACATGATATATTTCCTTCCAGGGGCAGCGATCTKATGGATAAGTATCACGTCTTCTCGTCGGATAATATGGTGGACTGGGTGGACGAAGGAGAGATCCTGCGAGCGGATGATGTGCCGTGGGGACGACCGGAGGGAGGCTTTATGTGGGCCCCTGACGCGGCTTACAAGAATGGAACGTACTACTTCTATTTCCCTCATCCAAGCGACACGAACTGGAACAACTCTTGGAAAATCGGCGTGGCGACAAGTGACAAGCCCGCCGCGGACTTCGAGGTTCAAGGCTATATACAGGGGCTTCCGGGCAGTAACTTAATAGATCCTAACGTGTTCCGCGATGACGACGGCACCTATTACCTTTATGCCGGAGGCGGTGGAACAAGCTACGGCATGAAGCTTGCTGCCAACATGACGTCGATCGACGGTCCCGTCAAGCAGTTCACCGAGCTGGACGACTTTCACGAGGCTACTTGGGTGTTCAAGCGGGGAAGCACGTATTACTTAACCTATTCCGACAATAACGCAGGCGGCAACCGTATGCGGTACGCGACCAGCAGCAGTCCGCTTGGACCATGGGTGAATCGCGGTATCCTTCTAGATCCGGTAAGCAGCGAAACGTCCCATGGTTCTGTTGTGGAGTATAAGGGGAACTGGTATTTGTTCTACCATAACGCCCAAATTTCCTCTAACGGTACGCTGCGTTCCGTCGCCGTGGACCGATTGTATTTCAATTCCGATGGCACTATCTCGAAGGTTATTCAGACGACCACGGGCGTCCCAGCGGTCGGCCCGCGTTCACATGCTACGGAGGTCAAGTACTACGACTTGATTAACGAGAGCTTCGATGAATATACTCAGAAAACGGAATATGCCATGAATAGCAGCAACGTCGCCTTTGGCGGAGGGGCTACCCGTTCGGGCGACAAAATTGAAAATATGCATACGTCAGGTTCTTATATCCAGTTGAATGGTATTAACGGCGGCACTGGTGGCAAGGCGCTTCTTACTGTGCTATACGCTTCAGCTGACGGCGGCTCAGCCTTCAAGGTAGACGCCAGCGGCGATACGGCCGGAGACGGATATTTCCTTTCCCTTCCCGGCACGGGTGGCTGGGGAAGCTACACCGGTCGGACCAATCGTCTGATCGATCTAAACGCGGGCACGAATAATATCATTCGGCTCAGCGGCGGTATGGGGGGAGCGAACGTGTCCCGTGTCATTGTATCGTTGATTCCGCAATCTGCCCAGCCAACGGAATATCCGATGAGCGGAGCCAATGTGTCAGTAGGGGGCGGGGCGGTTAAATCGGGCGGCACCATTGAAAATATGCACATTCCCGGCTCTTATTTCGAGGTGACGGGCGTGAACGGCGGCGCAGGCGGACAGTCGACGCTTACGGTTATCTACGGTTCCGCGGACACCCAAACAACGTTTCGGGTGAACGCCAGCGGCGACCCGACCGGGAATGGATATTCGCTCACGCTGCCTGGCACGGGGGGCTGGAGCACGTACACCGGACAGGTCAGCCGTGCCATTGATTTGAATGCAGGCGCGGGTAACGTGATTCGGGTGAGCGGCGGTCTGGGAGGAGCCAACGTAACGCGCATCATCGTCTCGTCGACCCCGTAAAGCCAAGGACGGTCCACTCATTGATGAGTGGGCCGTCTTTCTGTTTTCTTAGAATAATAAAATTTCTTAACAATTTATGTGAATTCACATTACAATGCATTGTTAAAATCCTTAATGACACGATGAATCTGTGATCAGAGAGGATGAAAACATGAATATTATTACAAAAGAATCGCGCAAAACGTTAATAATCGCGTTTGTATTAACGTTGCTAGGAGTAGAGCTACTGTCGGGATTCGGGCCGAATCCGCTTGTCCAAGCCGCAGATGGCACCGCATCCGTTATCGTTGAAGATTTTGAGGATGGCATTTCCGACGTTAAATTCAATCCTAAACGTATGTATGAAGCCACGCTGCACCTGGAAGACAACGCGAAGTACGTAAGGAATGGACAATATTCCGCCAGAATCGATTATGACATGATCGGGATCGTAGACAATCCGTCCCAAATCGAGGTAGGTTATCAAAGCTATATGCCGGTAACGGGCTACCCCATCAAAGTAGGAATGTGGGTTTACGGCAATAACGAAGGACATTTGTTAACGACGAAATTCAGGGAGCAAGGAGGGAGCGGCTCTTCCTTCCAGTCCGAATTCTACGATGCGGCTACGAACGGTATCAATTGGACGGGATGGAAATATATCGAGGCCGATGTTCCGCAAGGTAAAACCGGCCCTATCGTTCTGGAGTTGTTTTTCCAATTGAAGCAATCCGATATGAGCAAGAAAAACAAGGGCTCCATATGGGTGGACGATATTCGGTTTATTTATGAGGAGGCCGATGAGGATCATGACGTGCCGGTCATTAAACCGATTGCTCCTGTCGAAAATGCCGAATTAACGGCTCCGCTGGATCAATTGAAGGTCGAGATGCTCGATGCGGAAACGGGACTGGATATGGATACGTTGTCCGTTTATTTGGACGGAACGGATATTACGGCCGACGTGCAGTATGCTTCCGATTCCCATCTATTAACCTACCCAGGCGAACGTATTGACGGCGGGTATCATGTTCTTGCAATTCAGGTGAAAGATAATAACGGTAACCCGGCAGAGAAAACCTATGCCTTCACGATGAATGCTGGCGAGCGTCTATTCATGAAAGCCTCCGAAGAGGCAGTTAGCAATGAAATATATGCCGTCAACGTAAATATTAAGGATTATGCGAATGCAGAGACGGCACAGTTCGAATTAAATTACGATCCGAATACGCTGCAAGTAGAAAACGTTGACGCGGTCAACGGCGTTACCCAAACGTCGGATATCGATAATGAGAACGGAATCGTCCAAGTAAACCTTGACGGGCTATCTGCGGCAGTTGCCGACGATATCGCGACAGTCAACTTCAGAGTCAACTCCGAGGCTGTGCTGGCGCGAGGCGAGGCTTATAAATCCATAACGATGAGCGGTTCGGAGCTGGCATCGGGCGGAGTTCAAACGAGTTCGCCTCTCGCTACGCCCATCCGCTACACGATTGCTTTTCCGTTCCATCTGGAGATGACGGGAGTTGGAATAGGGACTACCACTACGTTCACGGTTACAGACCGTAATCATCAACCGTATGAGGGTGCCGATATTTACTTTACGGGCTTATTGAAGCAAAGCTCGGTCGTAACGATTGACGCCGCAACGACTAATGTATACGAGGATGACGATGCTTCCTCCGAGGTGCTGATGGTTGCAACGGCTGGCCAACGCTACTATGCGTCGGGAGAAGCCGATGACGGTTGGTTCGAGGTTATATTTGCCGATGGCCAAACAACAGGCTATATCGCCGAAGCCGATGTTAGCAGCCAACCGCTGGAAGGCAGCTTGGGCCAGACGGATGCCGAAGGACAACTGACTTCGGATTTAACGACACTGGCGCTTGGAACCTATCAGGTTCAAGCCGTCTTCGGCGATCAGAACAGTAAGGTTGTCGACTATGAGGTCGTCGAGCAATACGGCATGAACGCCCCGGAGTTCATTCAAACGTATGTCGCGGAAGACATGTCCACGCAGCTGAGCGCGGCATGGCAAACGAATTCCGCAACTAAAGACACGTTCATTCAGTACATCGCTGCGAGCGATTGGGGGACGGAAGAAGAACCTAATGCCTCTTATGTAAAGCAGCAGCAATCCGAGAGCGAGCTTCAGGTGCTTAGCATGAAGGAGAAGGGCACCAAGGGCGAGATCCGCTTCCATAATGTACGGGTAGAAGGCTTGAAGGCAAACACGGCTTACAAATATCGTGTAGGCTATGACGGCCACTGGTCGGCATGGTATGCCTATTCCACGCTTGATCAGAACAAAGCTACGCCAACCTCTTTCTTGTACGTTACGGATTCGCATACGAAAGAAGATGACGGATTGGAAATCTATCAAGAGCTCATGACTAACGCGTTCGCGCAATATCCGTCTACGCAATTTGTCATGCACGGCGGAGATATGGTGGACGTAGGCGGAGCCCTCGAAGAATGGATGCAGTTCTGGAAAGCTTCTTCGATCTATGCCACAACGTATCCGTCCGCGCTAACGCTCGGAAATCATGACGTGAAGGGCGAAGGGAAGGACGTGTTTACCAAAGGCGCCAATTTCCCCGAGAACGGACCGGAATCCCAAATGCAATATGCCTATGCTTACGATATCGACGATACGCACTTTGTCGTTCTGAACTCGGAAGGCACGGAAGAGCAAATGATGGATCAAGCTGCCTGGCTGCAAGAGGATCTGGATAAAAACGACAATAAATGGACGATCGCGATGTTTCACCGTCCCGCCTACCATACGGAGGAAGGCCGTGACACGCTCGTTGAGTATACGCAAACGTATTTCGCGCCTATATTAGAGAAGATGAAAGTCGATTTGGTCCTGGTAGGCCATGATCACGTGTACGCGCGCACTTATCCGATGCAAGACGGAAAGCCTAACAAAAGCACGAATAAGGGCACTGTTTATCTGGATGGCGGCGCCGCTGGCTGGAAATTCTACGACGGCATTAAGTACGACTATTTAAATCACATATTCGACGAGGATGTTCCCGTATATTCCGCTATCAAAATTACGCAGAACGAGATTCGCGTCGAAGCGCGCACGAGCGCGGGCGATTTGATCGACGAGTTCTCGATCACGAAGCCGAAGACCGGCGGGCCTTCGGTGCCGGGTCCAATCGACGAGCCGTCGCCGGAACCGACCCTGGAGCCGACGCCAACCGCGGATAAGGTCATTTCGGATAAGGAAGTAACGGCAGCGATCCAATCTGGAAGATTGGTCATTGATCTAAGCAGCGATGGCGGTACGATTCAAATTCCAACCGAACTGGCCTCCTTGATCAAACAATTGGAGAACGGAGAAATCGTCATCACCGTACCTAATCAACCGAACATCGTGATAAGCGGACAAGAGCTGAACAGATTATTTTCGGACAACAGCGACGCGGAGTCGGTTGAAATCACGGTGGAGTATGCAACGCCGGCCGAGCAGCAAGCCTATGTGGAGCAAATCCAAAGCTCGAAAAAGACGGCCAGCGCAGCAAGCAAAGCATTCACGGTTACAGCAACTTCAAGCGCTGCAACGGCCGCGTTATCTTATACGCTTGGCATGCAAGCCGATGGAATGTCTGCATATACGAATCTATATGAAAAAGGCAGCGATGGAAAGCTAACGCTGGTCCAAGCGAATGTCGCTCTTTATGCGAATCGTCTTGCATTACTGGCCGGCCACACCTACGTGGCCATTGAAGTGGTAACGAATTATTCCGATATGAACCGCAATCACTGGGCGTACGATTATATTCAAATGTTGTCCGCTGCAAATTTGGCTGCCGGAGTAGATGCCGAGCGGTTCGCGCCTAATGCATCGATTACTCGTGCGGAGTTTACGGCAATTATCGCTCGGGCTTTGCAGCTCTCCGCAACCGGAGAAGGGCAGTTCAATGATGTGGACGACGATGCTTGGTATGCGGATGCAGTCATCGCTGCCGCTGAAAAAGGCATCATATACGGACAAAATAATGAGCAATTTAATCCGCATGCGCAGATTAGCCGTCAAGAGATGGCGGTTATACTAAATCGAGCGTATGCGTACATGAATGGCAAAAATACGGGGAATACCTCAACCGCAAGCTTTACCGATATGAATAACGCGCAAAGTTGGGCAATCGAAGCGATTGCGAATGTAGAGCGGCTTGGATTAGTTCGGGGCGGAGGAAACGGGAAGTTTAATCCTCAAAGCTCATTGACCCGCGCCGAGGCTGCAACGGTTATTGCGAAGCTGCTCTCTCTATAACATTAAGAAAGTTAGCTTATCCGCGGCCTGTGCGGATGAGCTAGCTTTCTTTGTTTTGATGTCATTCAGATTGGAATAACGTGCAAATCTTAGAAATTTTGTAGTATATTTGAATGGATCGAAATCATATACCCACTTACTAGGAGCGAATACGATGAATTTATTTGAAGGCTGTTACAATCAATCCCTATCGTCCCGTTTGCATTGGATAAACGAACCTGTCAATTGGACGTTTCAGGAGGATCATAGCTTATCGGTGGCTGCGCCCGCAATGGCAGACTTCTTTATCGATCCATCGGGAGAAACGAACAAAGCGTCCGCGCCGTATCTGTACACTTGGGTAAAAGGCGATTTCAGCATCGTAACGCGCGTCAGCGTGGAGATGAAGCAGCAATACGATTCCGGTTGCCTCATGATAATGGCCGATGACCGTAATTGGGCAAAAGTATGTTTCGAGTTTTTTGAGAATCAGCCCTCCATCCTAAGCGTTGTCACTAGAAACACATCGGACGACTGCGTGTCCAGCCCGCTAGAGGCAAGGCAGCCTTATTTGAGAGCGGCGCGTTCCGGAAACTGCTTTGCCTTCCATTATTCGTTGGACGGGGAGCATTGGAAGCTGGTCAGATATTTCGGAATGGACTGCCCCGAGGAAATGAAGGTAGGCGTCGTTGCCCAAGCGCCGATCAGCGAAGGATCCCATGCGAGATTCGAGCAGCTCACGATTGGAGAGGCCGGTTCGGGAGATATCCGCATCGTTAAGTAAAATAAACGAAAGCCGTGTTCCTTCTTTGTCGAAGATCACGGCTTTTTCAATGGATTAAGTCATCAGCAGCTTGAGCTGCCGCAAATACGAGCGCAGCTCCGGAACCGCCTCTAGATGCGCCTTCAGAACCCGGAGCAAGGTGAGGTTGGGCTGCTCCGCCTGCACTTCCGCGCGCAGAAGACCGACAACTTCACTTAACTCCTTGAGGGAGGCTGACGGCAGGGGAAGGGTCTGAATCCGCTCCTCCATCGCCTTAAGAAATTCGGCGACCGTTCCTTTTCGCTCCGATTCGTCGTTAGAGTTCATGAGACGCGGCTCAACGATCCATTCGCCGATTATCGGCTTCGGTGCTGTGCGGATCATATTCTGTACGATGGCTTCCATGCGATCGACGATAAAGTCCGCAAGCTCGGGGATCGGCTGTGAGACCACTTTCTGCAAGACGCCGTTCGTATATTCGCGGAGAATGCCGCGGAAGATCATGACGGCATCCCACACATGCGGCTCAAGCTGATTGCCGAAGGCTTCAATCAACATCTCCTTCCGCCAGGTCAGCAGGGCATTGTTGATCTTCTTCTCTGCCTCTATGTAAATGTCGTTCTCCGTAATAGGAGACTCGTTGAATTCAATCATGAACAAGTGATTCTCAAGGATATAGTATAGATAAAATTCGTTCAAACGGCTGAGCTTCTCCTTAGGAGATACGCCAAGCGGCATTCCGGAGCGGTCAAGTTCGGCGGCCTGCTCAAGCAACGTCTGATGGCAGGCGACGAAAGTCGCTGTAAATAGAGCCTCTTTGGATGTAAAAATTTTATAGATGCTGGCTTTGGCCATCCCGCACGCTTCAGCGATATCTTGCATCGAAGTTGCGCTGTACCCCTTATTTCGGAACAAATCCATAGCCGCGTCGAGAACATTCGCTTTTTTTAAATCCGTCATGTAGACAATCACCCCATCCTATATTGACATGAGATTCGAAAGAGGTCAACGTTATAGCGTTGACAACGAAACTATATAGTTCTATATTGAACTCAAGAGTTTTATTTTATACCTATAAGGGAGGTGTGCCGAAGCTTGGCCCTCGCGCCGGCTCGGCAGCAATGATGCGTATTGCAGAAGGACTAGAGATGTTGGAGCTTGCGATGAAGCTTGGCGACCGTACGATGATCATTCATCCTATGATCGTTCATGACCAACACACTTGGACGTTGATCGATACGGGAATGCCGGGAATGGCCGAGGCGATTCTCGCGTACGCCAAGGAAGCAGGGATTTCCGAAAAGACGCTTCAAGCGATTATCCTAACCCATCAGGATATCGATCATATCGGTGGCTTGCCGGGATTTCTGGGGGATGGAGGCGAGGCAGCATTCGAGATCTACGCCCATGAGGACGATAGAGACACGATCGATGGGAAAGCGCCGCTTCTGAAATTTCCGACCGAGATGCTAAGCGCTGAGCTTGATACCTTGTCTGATCATGTGCGCCTGAAGTTCGAGAGCATATTCGTTCATCCATCCAAGCCGAATGTTACACGATTGATGTCGGACGGAGAGACACTGCCGATTGGCGGCGGGTTAACGGTCATTCACACGCCGGGGCATACGCCAGGCCATGTCAGTCTCTACCACCAAGCAAGCAAGACGCTTATCGCGAGCGATGCCTTGGTTATCCATAATGGCGAATTGCTTGGTTCCTCTCCTTATTCTACGGTTAACATGGAGCAGGCAATCCGCTCGCTCGAGAAGTTCAAGCCGTTCGAGATTGAAACCGTCGTTTGCTATCACGGCGGACTGCTGCGGGGAGACATTAATAAGCGTATTGAGGCGTTGACCGCGAATCCGTAAAGCCTTTATCTAGTCATATCTGACTATATAGCCTGATAGGGAGGTTAATCTTCCATCAGGCTTTTTGCATGGGTGATACTTACAAAAATTCCTTTTAAATTATAGATCTTACAGGTAAAATATTTGTAGGTTAGGACAGCTCATCGGCTTCATATTCAATTGATTTTGTAAGCGCTTTTTTTGCGGCAATACGAATGCAGAGGCGACAGGGAGAGAATCCATGAAACGAATTCCAATGATGCTGCAGTTGGCACTGATTCTGTTCTGCGTTATGGCCATTCCAATGGCTATCTTGACATGGTATAGCGGCGGACAGATTTTGCAGAACTCCGAGAGCGCTATCGCTGAATCCTCATTGGCCGGTCTGAATGCGAACCGCAAGCTTAATGAGAATGCGCTGAACAATCTGGCTCAGGATGCAGTGAGGCTTGCTGCTACGAATATTTTCGACCGCATTCGCGTGTTCGAGACGTTTAATGAGCTTAACGTGAACTATAGCAATGTGAGCAAAGCGCAAGCTGTATTGCTGGAGCTGCTCAACTTGAATCATAGAGTGAACGGCGTTTACTCGTCCTACTTCTATTTAGGGGAT
Source organism: Paenibacillus sp. 2TAB19 (assembly GCF_052115185.1). Classification (NCBI taxonomy): domain Bacteria; kingdom Bacillati; phylum Bacillota; class Bacilli; order Caryophanales; family Paenibacillaceae; genus Paenibacillus; species Paenibacillus sp. 2TAB19. The sequence goes on from NZ_JBFRGE010000002.1 coordinate 148,810, forward strand.
TCCKACTATGTTATTTCCACCGACAAGGGCATTACAACGCTGGAGAGGTATGAGTCGATTGATTGGACCGAGGAAGCATTTGTCGGCAGAAGAGGAATTAGCGGCGTATGGTATCCGCGTACGTTGGACTCGGGGGTAAAAGTGGTATCTTACGTGTTGCCGCTGAACCGTTTATTGACTACGACTCGCGGATTCTTAGTCGTCAACCTGAGAGAAAGCCAAATTGGGGAATATCTTCGCACCTCCGAGCAGGGCAAACATGATTATTTGCTCATGGGAGCGGACGGTACGATCATCTCGCATAATGACAAGAGCTTGTTGCTTACAGATGGCAAGCGGCAGCCCTATATCCAAGACATACTGGAGAGCGGCTCGAAGGAAGGTTATGCGTTCCATGAGATCGATGGCGAGCATTTGATCTATACGTGGTCCCGTTCTCCACAGTTTGGTTGGTGGAATGTTAACATTTATTCAATGGACGAGCTGATGACGAAGACACACTCCTTACAGAGCAACATTATCGTTCTTACAATTATAATTATCGTTGCAGGAACCGTGTTGACCGTCTTTCTCGCAACCTGGTTATCCAAGCCGCTAAGGGAGCTGGTCCGTGTTGTCCGCGCAAGCAGTAAAAATCTCGTTATTGGGGACAAGAATGAGCTTGTTTTCCTAGATGCGGCGTTCAGACGTATGCAGGACGAGGAGGAAGGGCTCTACAAGCTGCTGCAGGAACGGGAACAGGATACGCGCAGCCTGTCTATCCATAATTTGCTGCGGGGCGAAGTGGCAAAACAGATTGTTGAGCTATTTCCGGAGCCCTATTACTTCGTCGCCATTGTCTCAATTGATCAATATAGAAGGTATGTGAGCAAGACCAATCCGGAGACCCGTAATTACCATCGTTATTTGCTCATAGCCAAATGCGAGAGTTCGTTCGCGGACGGCGTACAGGCGCGAAGCGTCTATCAAGGGGAAGGCTGCTTTGCCATTGTCATCAACTTTGGTTCAGCGGAGCTTGAAAGCCAATATGAAGGCATCAATCAGACGCTTGCCGCAATCAGGGATGCGGCAGCAGAGCTGCTCGGCCACTCCGTTACCATCGGGGTCAGCAGCCAAACGATGGAAAGCGCCATGATCGCCGATCGAGTGGTCGAAGCGATGGAAGTCATCAAACATCGCATGATTGAAGGCAGCGGCGGTATTACGTATTGGAAGCAAGAAGCCGAGCAAAGCAAAAAGTATATATATCCATCGAACAGCGAGAGGCGGATACTCAACTTTCTCGATAACGGGGATCAGGTCAGCATAATGAAAGAGCTGGCGTTCATTCGGAGCGAGATCCAGTCGGTCGAGTACATCTCCTACGATAATATTTTGTTCATCTACACCCAATTGGTAGGCATAACGATCAGGCATCTTAGGGAGAACAATATTAGCACTTCGCGTTTCTTCGCCCGGCAAGGTAATATATATTCCGCCATTGCTTCCTTTGATACGCTGGATGAGCTTGAAGAATATTTGCATGGCTTCTTTGGCGAAATTATTCAATATGTTACGCGCAGCTCAGGCGAGGTCAACTACGGAGAGCGGATCATTCGGTACTTGGAAGAGCATTTCAGCGAAGAGATCGTATTTGAAGATATGGCGAAGGAAATCGGCATCAGCTATTCCTACATGCGTAAGCTCGTTTATGAGTTATCGGGCAAGAGCCTGATCGACTACACCAACCAGCTGCGAATCGAGTACGCCAAGCATCTGCTCTTGGAATCCAAGCTGAACATCGCACAGATTGCCATCGAGGTCGGCTACATGAATGTTCAAAGCTTTAATCGTTTTTTCCGCAAGTACGAGGGTATGCCTCCGAGCAGCTACAAGGCACTTAAGCATGGAAGAGCATCAGAACAGGAATTGCTGTAGCAGGCTGACCGAATAACAGATAAGTAAGCGGCGTGGAGCTGTCCTTCCGGTCTCTAAAGACAAACGGAGGCTGCTCCATTATTTTTGCTCATGCTAATCAGAATTGATTATTTAAGACTCGAAAACGGCGGAGTGACGCGGGAAAATCAAAAATGACAGGGGCAATCAATAGTCAGGATTTACGGATCGAATGACGGGAGGCTATGATGCTGTCATAACCCCGCCAATGTCCGAACAAACCGTCGGCCGTGGAAGCCCTAATGTGGAGGAGGTGTATCTATGAAAGTTGAAAGCGCTTCACTTATTGATGAAACCGCTTTAAAGAAACAAAAGGGTAACCGGAGAATGACATATTATCTTCGGCGGGACTGGCAGCTTTACTTACTGCTTCTGATTCCACTATCCTTTGTTGCCGTTTTCAAATACGCGCCGTTGTCAGGGCTCGTGCTTGCCTTTAAGAACTATAAGATCGCAAGGGGGTTCTGGGGCAGCGAATGGGTCGGTTTTCAAATCTTTCAAGAGATATTCGATAAACCCGACTTCATCCGCGCTGTCCGCAACACGTTGATGCTTAACAGCCTCGACCTCGTATTTAGTTTCACAATGCCCATTGTGCTTGCGCTGTTGCTCAATGAGATCAAAAGCGTCAGATTCAAACGCGTGAATCAAACGCTGCTGTATCTGCCGCATTTCCTGTCCTGGATCATTATTGGCGCGATTGCTTATCAGCTGCTCGGCCAAGGGAGCGGAGCGGTCAATAATCTCTTTGAATTAATGGGCTGGAATCGTGTCCCGTTCCTTCAAGAAGACACGCATTGGCTGTTCAGTTATTTGGCTATCGGGGTCTGGTACAGTATGGGGTGGGGCACCATCATCTACCTTGCTTCGATTAGCAGCATTAACCCTGAGATGTACGAAGCTGCTACCGTCGATGGCGCAGGGCGGTGGAGGAAGGTTTGGAACGTCACGCTGCCGTCCATCCGAGCCACGATTGTAACCTTACTGATCATGAACCTGGGCAAGGTGATGGAGGGCTCATTCGAGCGGATTTTTGCCTTGCAGAACAAAGCCACTACGGAATATACCACTACGATCCCGGTACTGGTCTACCGATGGGGGATCGAGAGCGGCAACTTCAGCCGTGCGACGGCGCTTGGATTATTCCAAGCACTCATTGGACTTGTGCTCGTGCTGCTCGCTGATCGTATTGCCAAGAAGCTCGGCGAAGACGGATTGTTATAGAAAGGAGGCGAACCATGAAAACATCCAATGGCACTCTTGCCATGCATCGCAAAAGGCGCTTCGACATCTGGGATGTGCTGATCCGCCTCACCGTGATGATCTCTTCGCTGGTCTGCTTGCTGCCGTTCGTGCATGTCGTGTCGAAATCCCTTAGCAATGATGCATACGTGATCGCGAATAAGGTTTTTCTCTGGCCGCAAGGCGTCACGATCGAGGCGTACAAAAAAATTCTCCAAGACGAGAGCATTCTGCGGTCGTTGTATGTATCCATTATCGTGACCGTATTATTCACGATTCTAGGCATGATCATCACGATTTGCGCGGCCTATCCTTTGTCTCGGATGCAATTGAAGGGCCGTACGGCGCTAACTTTTATCTTTATGTTCACGTTGTACTTTCACGGCGGAATCATTCCTGAGTACATGTTGGTCAACAATCTAGGCTTGCTGGATAGCATGTGGTCGATTATTTTGCCTCCGGCGTTCAGCGCATTCAACCTGTTGATTATGAAAACAGCTCTCTCCAGCAGCATTCCGGTTAGCTTGGAGGAATCTGCGCGAATCGATGGAGCCGGACACTTCCGCATTCTAGTCAATATCGTTTTACCGCTGTCCAAACCGATTATGGCAACGATGGCACTCTTCTACGCGGTCGGACGCTGGAACACCTACCAGGATGCGCTGTTCTACATTAAGCAAAATGTAGATATGCGGCCGTTGCAGCTGAAGCTGTATTACCTGGTTATTCAGGCCAGCGAGAGCTTCCAGCTGGAAGCGACGCAAGTGCAGCTGAGCAATCCAGAGGTGCTCAAAGCTTCATGCGTTGTATTCGCAACGCTTCCGATCTTATGTGTCTATCCGTTCATTCAGAAGTATTTTGTCCAGGGCGTTATGCTAGGAGCCGTCAAAGAGTAATACGGAGCCTTAAAAAATACGATAGCGGAGGAATAAGAGATGAGCAAAATGAAAGTCTTCACATCGTTGTTGATGACTTTAGTTGTGGGAACCACTCTTCTAGCAGGCTGCTCGGATAACAATAAGGGGAGCAATAACGCGACCAATGCGCCGGCGGCAACCAACAGCAATACGGCAACCAATGCCCCTGCGGAAAGCCCCGAAGGCGCCTTTGCCGATTACTCCAAAGGCTTCCCGGAGAAGGTCAATCTCGAGATTCCGGTATATGAACGCGCATTCGAGGGCTGGAACGTAACCGACAACTACTATACACGTTGGATTCAGAAGGAATTCGGGGACAAGTACAACGTAAACGTTAAGTTTATCCCGATTACCCGCAGCAGCGAAGTCACGGACTTCGAGCAGCTGCTCGCTTCCCACAAGGCGCCGGACATTCTATTCCACTACGACATGCCGCAAGCGCTCGCATACTATAGCGAGGACGTCATGCAAGAGTTGAATTATGAAGAGATCGCTAACTACGCCCCTACCTATTGGAAAAACATGAGCGAAACAATCGAACAATACGGCAAGGTAGACGATAAAAATGTGTTTTTCTTCGCTGCTCGTCCGGCTGTAGACAACTTCACGACTTTGATTCGTAAAGACTGGGTGGAGAAGGTAGGCATGAAGTTGGAGGACCTGACCTCCCTTGAGAAATACAACGAGATGCTGACGAAATGGAAAGAAGCCGGTCTAGGAGCTGGCGCCGGCAGCCTGCTGCAGAACAACTACACTTACAACTATGCATTCCGCGATTGGCCGGTTGACGCCAAAGAGCGCGCGCTTTATTCCGATCTCGGCGTAGCGGATTTGACGACGCCGGCAAGCGAGCGCTACTTACGCAACCTGAACGATCAGTACAATAAAGGTCTGATCGACAAGGAATTTTATCTGCGCAATGACGATGGCAAAATCAAGGCTGAGTTCGTTGCGGGCAAGACAGGTACCTATGGTCTGTATCTTGCCAGCAATACGGATGTCATTACGGCTACTCTTGCCAACAATCCGGACGCGCAATTCGCTGTTCTTCCTCCGACAGCAGGCACTCCTGAAGGCTACAAGCCGCAGGGACGCGCGTACTGGCCTTTCGGCTTTATCATGGGCATCAACTATGAGTCTACGGAAATGGAACGCGCAGCTGTATGGATGTATCTCGAGTGGATGAGCCAGCCGGAGAACCTGTTCTTCCTGCAAAACGGCGTCGAAGGTCAGAACTATACGCTTGACGGAGAAGGAATCGCCGTGAAAAACGCAGATTTCAAAGGCGAATCCGTTCTGTCGCAGAACAACAATAAGGATTATTGGGCACTTGTCATCGAAAGTCCGCAATATGCCGATCCTGCTGTAACTCGCAAAGCTTACCTGCGCAACTGGTCGCCGGCAGGGTATGAATATTTGGCTGAGGATCTGTTGAAATATTACGATCAAACGGCGGAATTCCGTACGCCGGACGCCATGTTCAGCGTAGTGCTGGAGAAGGTCAGCGAGTACAAGGCCGATCTGAACTCGCTGTTCCAAGAGCTGTATGTAAAGGTTGTTCTTGCACCGACGGACCAGTTCGACGCCATGTATGAAGAGGCTAAGAAAACGTACCTTGAGGCGGGCTATCAAGAGATTCTCGACGAGAAGCAAGCCGCAATCGATGCGGGTAAATTCAACTAATATTGGTATGCGGGTTGAAGGTAGGAAGATGGGCCGGGAGTCACCTTAAGGTGACTCCCGGTTCTTTTTGTTTTCTACTGTGGCTTAATAACTGGATTCGGAATACTAGGGAAGACAAAAAGCTGTAACAATTGGCCGTGCAAGCAGAAATTTCAGTTCGTTTATGCGTTGACAACCCGAGTAAATGTAGCTATATTAATACTCAGATGAAATTGAAAATCAATATCAATTAAGCTAAAGGGGTTTGAAAATGAATAAAAAGTTTCTTTTGTCCATCTTTCTTATTTTGTCCGTTATTTTCGTAAGTGCTTGCGGAAACAATGCAGCGAACAATGGTGCAAATAATGGATCGTCGGCAACTAACGCTCCAAGCGCAACGGATGCGCCTGCGACGGACGCTCCGGCCGAATCCGGCACGATCACATATGAATCCGAGGTTGGTCCAGTAGAAGTACCTGCGAATCCGCAACGTATCGTTGCTTTGACGAACGCGCCAAACATCCTGTCGTTGGATGGAAAGATCGTTGGCGTAGACGAATGGACGAACAAGAGCCCTCACTTCACAGATAAGCTGGCTGGTGTAGAGGTCGTATCCGATGAGAGCCTTGAGAAGATCATCGAGCTTGAGCCGGATTTGATCATCGCTGGTACACATAACAAAAACATCGACAAATTGCAGGAAATCGCGCCAACTGTTGTGTACACTTGGGGCAAACTGGATTACTTGACGCAACAGCTCGAAATCGGCAAGCTGTTGAACAAGGAGCAGGAAGCGCAAGCATGGATTGACGATTTCAAGACGCGTGCGGCAACAGCCGGCGAAGAAATTAAAGCGAAAATCGGCGCAGACGCTACGGTGTCGGTATTGGAGACGGATTCGAAGAGCTTCTACGTGTTCGGCGACGCTTGGGCGCGCGGAACGGAAATTCTCTATCAGGCAATGGGACTGAACATGCCTGAGAAAGTTAAAGCCGACGCTCAAGGGCCTGGCTACTATACACTCTCCAACGAAGTTCTTAGCGACTATGCCGGCGATTATATCGTTCTCAGCAGAAGCGCTACGGGAGACAATTCGTTCATGAAGACCGATACTTGGACGAAAATCCCGGCTGTTCAAAACAACCATGTCATCGAGATCGATACAGAAGCTGCTTCTTACAGCGATCCGATAACACTTGAATACTTGTTGAACATCTTCAAAGAAGGTTTCTTGAAATAAGCGTTTGCTTAACGCACTGGCTGATGAAGAAGGCCGAGTTGCCTCAGTTAACAAAGAGGCTGTCTCGGTCTTCTTCTTGCCCGTTATGCCCTGGAGGAGGAATGGCAATATGAGTGCTAGTCGGAAGCCAAAATCTTTTGTTCTCAAACTTATACTCAGCATAGCGGTACTAGCAGTCATGTTCGCGCTCGCTATGCTGCTTGGCGCGAAGGATGTATCCTTGCGCGAGCTCTGGTTAATATTAGCTAACCAAGGCGGAGATGATGATAAAATCTCGATGCTCAGGGAGATCCGTTATCCGCGGGAAGTGGCGGCCGTGCTTGTAGGCGCCGCGCTTGCGGTAGCCGGGGCAATCATGCAAGGGTTGACGCGCAATCCGCTTGCAGACCCCGGGCTTCTCGGTCTAACTGCCGGTGCGAGAGCGTCGCTCGCCTTGGCTATCGCCGTATTGCCGGCGATGAGTTATGTCGGGATTATGATCGTATGCTTCGTCGGAGCCGCGCTCGGCATGTTCCTCGTTATCGGTATCGGCTCGGTGAAGAAAGGCGGTATGTCTCCGTTCCGGATCGTATTGGCCGGTTCGGCAGTTTCCGCCTTTCTATATGCCGTAGCGGACGGTATCAGTCTTCTATCGAAGACATCCAAAGAAGCGACGATGTGGACATCCGGAGGGTTGATCGGTACGACATGGGGACAGGTTCAAGCGATGAGTCCTGTTATCATCGTTGCGATTCTGGTTGCAATGGCCATGTCCAAGTCGCTCACGATATTAAGCTTGAACGAAGAAGCCGCGGTTGGTTTAGGCATTCGCACGGCATACGTCAAAGCGGTATTATACATTATGATTATTCTGCTGGCCGGAGCCTCCGTTGCGCTTATCGGGAACATGGCGTTCATCGGGATGATGATTCCTCATATCGTAAGAGCGCTGTTCGGGACCGATTATCGCACCGTCATTCCAATGTCGGCGATCTGGGGCGCGACATTCATGCTCATGGCGGATACGTTGGGCCGAACGCTCAATGTGCCGTTCGAGACGCCGGTTGTGGCAATTATGGCCGTACTCGGACTGCCGTTCTTCTTGTTCGTCGTTCGTAAAGGAGTGAAGACGCTGTGATGATTTCGAATGCGAAGGTTAAGAAACAAGTGGTCGTCTTCGTGGCATTGCTGCTGCTCATCGTTGCAACGATCATTGTTGGAATGAGTCTGGGTTCTGGGGCTCTAACGATCAATCGGCTGTTCCAGACGTTGCTCGGGCTTGGTACGACTAAGGAAAATCTCGTGTTATTCTCCATTCGTATGCCGCGCATCGCAGTGACGCTGTTGGCAGGCATGGCTTTAGCATTGTCGGGAGCAATCCTTCAAGGGATTACTCGGAACGACTTGGCCGATCCGGGCATCATCGGTATTAATGCCGGGGCCGGTGTGGCTATATCGGTATTTTTTCTCTATGCGCCACTCGATCCGAAGTCTTTCGCTTATATGCTTCCGATTGTCGCATTCGTAGGAGCGCTAATTACGGTTGCCCTCATTTACTTGTTCTCTTATTCCAGAAGAGACGGGCTGCAGCCAGTGAAGCTGGTGCTTGTCGGGATTGGGTTTGCCCTTGCCTTGTCTGGTCTGATGATCGTGCTGATCTCATCCGCTGATTATCGGAAGGTTGATTTTATCTCGCAGTGGCTGGCGGGTAACATATGGGGAGCGGACTGGCCGTTCGTATGGGCGCTGCTGCCGTGGCTTGTCATTCTGCTTCCGTACACACTGTACAAGTCGAACGCACTTAACCTATTGTCGATGGACGAAGCGGTTGCTGTAGGGGCAGGTGTCTCCATCAACCGAAACCGTCTGCTGTTGTTAGGAACTGCCGTCGCTATAGCCGCTGCGGCGGTATCCGTCACCGGAGGCATCGCGTTCGTCGGCCTGATGGCACCCCATATTGCCAAGTCACTTGTAGGGCGCCGTCATCAATATTACGTCCCCATTGCCGTTCTGATGGGCGGGTGGCTGCTCTTGTTCGCTGATACGATTGGACGCAATCTTGTCGATCCGTCAGGCATTCCGGCGGGCATAATGGTCGCGCTCATCGGCGGACCGTACTTCTTGTATCTTCTTCTGAAAAAGTAGTGTAGTCGCTRTGACAGGTCATGAGCAATCATGAGGTCACAGCTTTTTTTATGAAAACTAGTTGCAATGACATCCTATTTGGCGTATTCTAAAATTAGTTGCAATAGCATTCTATTTGAGGGGAGGATGAGAACAGTGGAATCCGAATCGCACGGCCATTATATTTCAGCAATCTATCGTCATATGCAGGTGTTCATCTCAGCAGAGCTGGCGCCTTATCGAATCGGGAGCGGTCAATATATATTCCTTATGGCGATTGCGAATCAACAGCCAACCACGCAGAAGGAGCTAAGCGAGAAGCTGCTCATCGACAAGACGACTACCGCGAAAGCGATCGCCAGGCTGGAGGCGGAAGGTTATGTGCGAAGGGAGGCCGATCCTGCCGATAACCGCTACCAGCTGCTTTTTTTGACGGAAGCGGGTCACGAGGTTGTACCTAAGGTTCAAGAAGCGCTGAATCGGGTCAAAAGCAAGTCGAAGAAGGGCATGAGCGACGAGGAGTATGAGTTGTTGATAGGCCTGCTGAAGAACGTGCTTCGCAATATAATCGAATGATATTTGGGAGGGTGTAAGCGATGATTGCACAACCTTTTATCGCAGTGGAAAATTGCAAAGAGGAAATCAAGTATTATCAAAGCGTCTTTGGCGGCGAGATCACGATTTTGCGTAAGCAGGGAGAAGAGGTGCTGAACGCGGATCTGCTTGTTGACGGAGCAAGCCTCAAGTTTGCGGATACGAAGGCGGCGAAGCCGTCCGCCAAGGGCGACTATGTGCGGGTATTCTTGAAAATCGATACGGAGGAAACATTCCTAAGCATTTACGGCGAATTCGCGGCAAGCGGAACAGTTCAAACGGAAGTGTATGAAGCTCCGTTCAACGGACTGCTGGCGATCGTGACCGACCGGAACGGCGTGTGCTGGGTATTGTCGTATTATCGCAGTTAACGAGCAGAAGACCGAAGCTCCCAACTCGCAATTTGCCAGATAGTCAATTTATGTGWTTTTTCACATAAGATTAGTTAAACAAGGTRTATGTTGTAAATAGTTATGCTATTTTTCATACAAAAGCGCATAAATCATCATGAGTGGAAATCATACAGCCTAATTCGCCCATTTTGTTCGTTTCCGCCAATATAGCTCCATTAGCCTGTATGAAATCCAATTTAACTACCTTTTTAATGTTATTAAGCCTGTTAGCCTGTATGAGATCCATTCAAACTGGCAGGGGCTATGCGGTAGACCGCACGGTCATCCTCTGTCGGCTGCTCATCCAAGCGGCTGGCTTCCCAGCCGAAGGAGAGGACGCTTGCAAGCTTGTCAGCCTCTGAAGCGGTCAGGCGGGCAATAACCTGCTCCTCGCCAGCCTCCAGAAGCAGCTCCGCTTCTATCCCCAAGGCAACCAAAATCCAGCTGTGAATGCCGCGAATCGTATTGTATTTGATCTGATAGCCTTGCGTCACAGCCTGCTGAAACGTAGCTTCATTGTCTGCGGCAAAGGCCGTTAGCTGCGAATAATCGAAATGAAATTTGCTGTCGTCTTTAGGCAGTTCTTCTCCTGCAACAACTTTCCGTATAAGCTCCTCGTCCGGCCATCCGAGGGATTTGAGCGATTCCAGCATAAGCGCATCCCATTGGGACAGCTTAGCGAGCGGAGCAGATAAGTTAGACATGGCAATGACCTCCATATGCTTCAATGTAAGTAATTGATAAGAATGGCAGAAGACTGCCCGGCCATCCGCGATGTCCTGGGCAGTCTTCGAACTTGCCTATTACGTTATTTGCTTGCTTTGTAAGCGTCCAGGTATTCTTTCACTTTGGCCGAATCGGCTTTCAGCTCAAGACCGGTCTTAACCATTGTGCTGAGCGTAGAGATCGCTTTGAATTTGTTGCCGCCGTAGAAGGCGAGAATTTCGTCTTGGTTAATGGAGTAAAGCACTGCTTTTCGCAGATCGGCGCTTTCGGCAACCGTACGGTTTTTCGTGTTGAACAACAGGTACGAAACCGCATTGCTCGGTACAGTTTGCAGTTCAATCTTGCTGTCGCCTTTCACAACGTCGAATTTGTTCTCAGGCACGGAGTACAACAAATCGATTTCGCCGCTGCGGAGCGCGGACAAGCTTGCGTCCATGTCTTTGATAAAGCGGATATTGATGCTGTTCACGTTAGGCTCGTGCTCTGTGCCCTTCATGTAAGCCGGGTTTTTGTAGAATACAGCTTCATATTCGTTCTTGTAGGACAGGATGTACGGACCGCTTGTGTAAAGCGTATTGTTGTACGTGCTGCCTTCGGTTACCGTGTTCTGGTCGCCGTAAGGGATGTCCTTGTTCACGTCGAACTTAGCCACGTCATACGTGTTGATTTTCTCGACTTGTTTCTTCGATACGATACCCGCCGATTGGTGAGCCAGGTAGTTCAGAACTTGCGGGAAAGGCTCGGTAGTCGTAAGCTTCACGACTTGGTATTTGCCATCTTTGCTGCTCGCTTGCGTTTTGTCGGATACAAGCGAAGAAATTTTCGCATCCAATCCATTTTCAAGCGCTGCTTTTACCGTATCGCTGCCGCCCGATACTTTAACGGCATCAAGAGCTGCGACGTCGGTTACAAGCTCGACTTGACCGATATGCTCGTGCAGCGTAAACGTACGATGGTCAGGCACGGAGTTTTTGTCTTTGGCACGGTTCAGGGAGAAGATAACGTCGTCTCCGCCTACGCGTTCGCCCGTATCGACCGCCAGCTTGTCTTTAACTGCAGCAAAGTTAATGTTGTCTCTCAGAATGAAATAGTAATCGGAATTGCCTTCCGCAATGGCGTGATTGTAGGAAAGGGAGCCTTCGGACGTAATTTTGTCGTCGTCGGTCAAGTTCACAAGACGCACGTATTGGTTTGTGTTAATAATGTTGATCGAGCCGTCATTGCCTTTGATCGGATCAAGCGATGTCAATGTAGGCATCGTCGATTGAAGCACGATCGGATCTTTGGCGCGTTTACCCGCATCATTGAAATCAAGATCTTCCCAAGGAAGGGAACGCGATTTGGACAGGCGAACCGAATCCGATTTCAGCACGTCCTTATTGAACGCTTGCGATTTCAGCGAGCTGTAGAGCGGCGCGATATACGCTTTGTCGAACACAAGCTGTTGCTCGAACTGCTTGTATGTTTCCGTGTATTGCTCAGGCGTCTCGGAGCCAGCCTTATCGATAAGCGCATCAATCTCGGAGTCAGCAAGAATGCTGTAGTCGCCGCCTGTTTTGAACAGGGAACGAACCGCGTAGTCAGGGTTGCCCGTTACGCTCGTCCAGCCGGACAATGCGATATCGAAGTTGCCTGCATCTTGCTGGGATTTGAAGCTGCCGTAGTCGGCTTGAATGTTAAGCTTTACGTTAAAGCCGTTTTTCGTCAATTGGTCGCGAACGATGTTGAGGTCGGCTTCGTTGGAACTCATGCCGAGCAATTCAATGTCCACTTTCGTTCCGTCGCTCGGCGTTTCCGAGGTTTGCGTCGGCGCCGGCGATTCCGCGGCGTCGTCTTTGGTCGTTAATTTGCAGCCGCTGAGCATAAGCGCAGCACTGATTAACAGCAGAGCGGCAAATTTGGTTTTTCTTTTCATGATGATTCCCTCCACTTATCTATTTTTTTATATTAACTCACATTCATGTATCGTCCATGCATCGTTTCGTAACGTAGAGGCCGTAGGAATATGAATGAGGTTACCAAGGTTGATTGACCTACCGTGTTAGTCCAGCTTCGGATCGAGCGCATCGCGCAGCCCGTCTCCCAGAAAGTTAAAGGAAAGCACAAGCGCGATAATCGCCAGTCCCGGGTAGATCGCCGTGAACGAGTGTGTCTCCAAATATGCGCTTCCCAGCTTCAGGATATTGCCCCATTCCGGAATATGCGGCTCAACGCCGAGACCCAGATAGCTCAAGCTGCTTGTCGAGATGACGGCGGTGCCGATCGTCAGCGTTGCCTTGACTATCATGGGCGCTATCGAATTCGGAACGATATGCTTGAACAGGATTTTACCGTCGCCGACTCCGAAAGCGCGTGCCGCCTGCACATATTCAAGCGTCGATACGAGCATGACATTCGCTCTCATCGTCCTTGCATAGGTCGGAATGGCACCGACGCTAAGCGCCAGAATCAGATTGGCGGTGCTTGCCCCGAACGCCGCAATAATCGCGATGGCGAGCAGAATGCCGGGAATGGCATACAGGACATCGAGCAATCGCATAATGATATTGTCCGTGCGTCTTCCGTAGTAACCGGAGATGGCGCCAAGCGCGCCGCCGATTAGCAGCGGAATAAGGGTGGAGAGCAGACCGACGACAAGCGAGATCCGTGCTCCAAAAATAATGCGCGAGAACAAATCTCTGCCGTAATTGTCCGTACCGAGCGGGTAGGCCAGGTCAGGCGAGTGTAAGATCAGGCTATAGTTATTTTCAATCGCCATGCCGTAATCGAATGTCAGGTAGCTCGTTATGGCGATCGTTACCAGAAAGACGATAAACAGCAGTCCGAGCATAGAGGTGGAGCTTCGCGACAGCTTATCGATCACTTCGGCGAGTCTTGAGCCGGAAGAATAATTTTTGTCCCGCAGTCTCGCAATGAGCAGCAGGCCAAGGAAGAGCGCGAACAAGTTGCCGGTAGCTGATGTGACAATGAGAGTGCCTGCTACGAGACCCATCCACCCGGGTAGGACAGCATGGTCTGCGTACTTGGCGATGAGCAGCAGGGAAACCAGCTGAACCACCGCAATAATGATTAGCAGCGTCATGCCAAGCAAATATCCGTTAGCCACGAAAGGCTTGAATACGTTCAAGGCGGATACGGCAAATACGAACAATGTCGTGAGAAGCGTGTATACGGCGAGCGTGTACGCGGCGTTTTTTCTCCGTCTGATAAGTCCGAAAGCCGATGTCGCTATGAATACGTTAGCGGTTAGAAGGCTTAGCAGCAGCACGTAACCAAGCCGCCTGGTTGAGGTCTTGATCTCGCCGGTCTTCAATAAATTGCCCCGGATGATCGCCCATACCAACGTTTGGAGAAAGGCAAAGACGATCCAGGCGATGCCGCCGAAGAACGGCAACGGGTTGAACGCGCCTTGGGCCGGCACATAGCTGGCGAACAGCAAGGCGGCGCCTAGCGCAGCTGAGACGATAGCGGAAAAGCTGGCATGGCTATATTCGGAGCTCGACTTCAGTCGGAACCGCGCTTCTTGGTTGTTAATGGCGTTATTTTTCAAAAGTAGCACCTGCTTTAGTATTGTTTCATCTTGGAGCGGATTCTAGGGTCAAAGAAAGCATACAGCAGGTCGACGATAACGTTGACGATCGATATGGTAATAGCGGTGTAGATTACGCCGCCCATAATGGCCGGTATATCCGGAATAAACTGCTTGTCAACAATGTAGCTGCCGATACCGTTAATGTTGAATACTTTCTCGGTTACGGCCGCGCCGCCGAGCAGGGCGCCATATTGCAAGCCGACAATCGTAAGAATCGGTATGAGCGCGTTGCCGACCGCATGCTTCCATAACACATGTCCGCGGCCGAGTCCTTTGGCTTTGGCAGTCGTTATATAATCCTCGTGAATGACTTCAAGCGTCGATGATCGGGTCATTCTGGCTACGGCAGCGGTTAGGCCGGTACCGAGCACGACAATCGGCATAATGGAAGATAGCCAATTGTCGGGATTATACGTTGCAGGAAGCCAGGAAAGCTTGATCGAGAAGTTCAAGATAAAGATAAGTCCCTGCCAGAAGTTCGGAATGGACAAGCCAAGCAGAGCGATGAACATAAAGGTATAATCAAAAAAGGAATTCGAACGCGTTGCCGATATGATGCCGATCGGAAGAGCAATCAGCACGGCTATCAGGGTCGAGATCGTCGTCAGCGTAAGCGTAACGGGAAACTTGTTCGCAATCGCCGTCGTCACGGATTCATTCCCGGCAAATGACTTACCCAGATCAAATGTTAGTATGCCCTTTAAATTGTTCCATAACTGCACAAGATAAGGCTGATCCAGTCCGTATAAATGATTGAAATTGGCGATCTGTTCGGCGGTAGCCGTCTCGCCTAGCAGATTGGCAGCCGGATTCATCGGCGAAATATAAAGGATCGTAAATACGAGAAACGATACGCCGAGAATGACGAGAGCTGCCATTACGAGCCGTTCGGCTACGTACTTGACATAAGGGCTTGCATAGATGGCCATCAGCACATACATAGGAAAGCCGATAATGACTGATAGCGCCATAAAGACAGGATTAGCTGCAAGCGACTCATAAGTATCCGCTAAGGTATAGGTGTGAATCCGCAATCCTTCAAGCCGATCATGGAGCTTCTCCTCGAACTTATCGGAGGCGATACGTTCCGCTTCCCGGCGCGTATGCTCTTCGGTGACGGTTTGACCAAAAAAGGCGTGTTTGCGGCGCAATTGCTCCGTTGCTTCCTTTAGCAGCTTCTCTCTGGCGCCGCTCTCAAGCAGCAGCTTGCGGTTTTCTTCTATTAGAGCCTTCTGGCCGTCTTGCGCTTTGCGTGCTAGATGTATAAAGTAGACAACGATGGACACTGGCAAACCGGCAAGCAGCAGCAGGAATCCATATGTTTTATGAAGAAGCATCTTACGGTAGATGGCTGCCATGCGAGCCGTATAGCCATTACTTGTTGAAGTTGCGTGCCCTGTCAAGCTATTCCGCTCCCTTTCATCTAACAAAAATTTTAAATTGAATTATTCCGATCGATATAGTAGATTTTATTTTAACGGCTATGAAATGTCAATAAAGTTATAGTTGGTTAAAGTTCCTTGTTATTATACCTAAAACAATGAAATGACGCATCATTACACAGCTGAATTTTACAGAATAGCAGGTGCTTATATGGATACATTGTTACAAGTGAAAGATTTATCGGTTTCGTTTTTTGCGCATGAACGTGAAGTAGAGGCAGTGCGCCGAGTAAGCTTCGAGCTGCGCAAGGGCGAAACGCTGGGCATCGTAGGCGAATCGGGCAGCGGCAAGAGCGTTACGGCGCGTTCGATTATGCGGCTTTTGCCGTCGCCTCCGGCCATGGTCAAAAACGGAGAAATATTGTTTCAAGGCCAGAATCTCGCTTTCAAAACCGATAAGGAGATGGAAGAGATTCGCGGGCGGGACATCGGCATGATCTTTCAGGACCCGATGTCTTCACTCAATCCGACGATGCGTATCGGCAAGCAGATTGAAGAAAGCCTCGTCAAGCATCGTAAGCTTAATAAAGCGGAAGCGAAAGCCGAAGCGATCGCGATGCTGCGTATGGTAGGCATACCGAATAGCGAGACGAGGTACAGTCAATATCCGCACGAGTTCTCCGGCGGTATGCGCCAACGGGTCATGATTGCGATCGCTCTGGCATGCCGTCCTTCGCTGCTAATTGCGGACGAGCCGACGACGGCGCTGGATGTGACGATTCAAGCTCAAATCCTTAACCAGATGAAGGATCTTCAGCAGAAGCTCGGCACATCGATTATTCTCATCACGCATGATTTGGGTGTCGTGGCAGGGATGTGCGATCGGGTCGTGGTGATGAAGGATGGAGAGATCGTAGAGACGGGAACGACGGAGCAGATTTTCGAGAGCCCGCAGCATCCTTATACGATCAAGCTGCTTAACGCGCTGCCTCGCCTTGACGAGAAGAAGAAACCGAAGGCTGTATCCAGCGCCGTTAAGCGCGAGGAAGGCGTTCCTCTGCTGCAGGTTCGGTCGCTTAGACAGCATTTTGACCTAGGCAAAGGACAGTTGATTAAAGCCGTTAACAATATATCGTTCGACATCCATGCAGGGGAGACGCTTGGGTTGGTCGGGGAATCAGGCAGCGGCAAGTCCACCACGGGACGCACCATTCTTCGATTAAATGAAGCGACGGGAGGAGAGGTGCTGTTCCGCGGCATTCCGCTCCAGCAATTGAACCGAGGCGAGATGAAGAAAATACGGAGCCATATGGGCATGATCTTCCAAGATCCGTACGCCTCGCTGAATCCTCGGTTGCGTATTGTCGATATTATCGGAGAAGCGCTGGATGTGCATGGCATCGCGACATCGAAGAGCGAGCGGTTGCGGCGTGTCGAGGAACTGCTCGAACTCGTCGGCTTGCAAGCTTCGCACGCGATGCGTTATCCGCATGAGTTTTCCGGCGGCCAGCGGCAGCGGATCGGCATCGCCAGAACGCTCGCGGTCGAGCCGGAGTTTATTGTCTGCGACGAGCCATTGTCCGCGCTGGACGTATCGATTCAAGCGCAAATCGTGAAGCTGCTTGAGGAATTGCAGCAGCGTCTCGGACTAACCTATCTGTTCATCGCTCATGATCTGTCGATGGTTAAGCATATTAGCGACCGCGTTGCGGTCATGTACAAGGGCAAAATCGTCGAGCTTGCGGAAAGCGAGGAGCTTTACAGCAATCCGCTGCATGATTATACGAAATCGCTACTTGCCGCGATTCCGGTTCCCGATCCGAAGGTGGAGGCACTGAAGAAACGTGTCACGAACAACGAGGCAAGCAAGGCCGATCCTTACGGATTGGAACATTCCGAATTCGTTGAAGTAACTCCCGGCCACTGGGTAGCCATGGCTGCCGCTCATATAAGATAAAGATGCATGAACGAAAAGCCCGACTGGAAGGTGTGAACCTTACAGTCGGGCTTTTCGTATATATCGATATAGAAATTCGGTGAGCAGGAGGCGCTTTACATGGATGGAATAAACAAAGTCATCGAGCTCGTTTCTGGACAATGCGTCGTTATACAGTGCAATCCCGATAGCGGACGTACATTCATCCGGTCCATGAGAGGAGAGCGTGTATCATCGGAATATGGGATCTCTTATCAAGGGGAACGGTTAGCTCTGGAGGGCCCGGAAGCTGTCAAGCAAGTCGGATTCAGCACGCTCGACGAAGGGTTATATGAACGGCTGAAGGTGAGAGAATACCTTTCCTTTTGGGCAGAGCTCCATGAAGTTCAAGCATCGTTAGCGGAGCTGCTTAGCATCATCGGATTGGTGGGCAAAGCCCATGAACGAATATCCAAGCTTAGTTATTCGGAGAAGCGGCTGCTTAGCTTCGTACGAAGCGTTGTTCATGATCCTGCCATTATCATATGGGAAGATCCGGAACAGAATCTCGATCTGGAGAGCTGCATCATCGTCAGGAGGCTGATAGACGAGCTCATCCGCAGGGATAAGGCGATTCTCGTTACATGCGCGACGTTGGAGCAAGCGCATTCGATTTCGAATACGATTTTCCGGCTGACGGGAAGCGGGTTAGTTCCGGTTAGCGTACCTGAGCAGACGGAAACGAGCGAGCCGGATATGGACGCTGACGACGGGGAACCCGCGACTGTTAACAGCAGCAGCGAGCTGTCGGATCATGCCGTGAGGCTAGGTAAGCTAATGGTGAAAGCCGAAGATAAATATGTGTTCATCGATCCCCAAGAAATTCATTTTATTGAAAGCAACGAGGGTAACACCTGCTTACATACGAAGGAAGGCATTCTTGCTTGCACCTGGACGCTGGCTGAATTAGAGGATAAGCTCAGACCGTTTCGATTCTATCGCTGCCACCGTTCCTATATCGTCAATCTCGATCGGCTGACGGAGCTGATCGTGTGGAGCCGCAACAGCTATAGCTTGGTTCTGAGCGACGATCGCAAGTCGCGAATTCCGTTGTCGAAGGGCAAATTCGAGGAGCTGAAGACGATTGTAGGGTTATGAAGTTGGTTCCGTTCATCCCGCGAATGGCGTCATTCGGCTAGCGAATAGCTCTTTTCGCGGTGAATATGAGGCTGTCGGACCGCTTTACGCTTAATGTGGAACGGAGCTTACAGGCTACACGTGTCAAGGGAAGGTGTAATCGTCATGCAATCGATTATTGAGGTTGAACACCTCGAAAAGCTTTACAAAAAGAAGCAAGCCCTGAAGAAAATCAGTTTTCGCGTTCAACGGGGCGAAATATTCGGGTTTCTCGGTCCCAGCGGCTCGGGAAAGACGACTACGGTGAAAATTCTTACCTCTCAACTGCTGTACACATCGGGGCGGGTGAACGTGCTTGGAAGCGATCCTGGACGAAACCGGCATTCCTCGTTTTTGGGCAAAATCGGTGTGCTTACGGACAACAGCGGCTTGTACGAGCGTCTTAGCGTATATGACAATCTTGTGCTGTTTTGTCGGTTGTACGGCGTGGCGGATCAAAGAATTGAAGCCGTTCTAGAGGCGGTCAATCTGATCGAAGACATGTACACGGTAGTCGGGCGGCTGTCCAAAGGGATGAAGCAGAGGGTTACGCTGGCAAGAACGATCCTGCACGAGCCGGACATTCTTTTTCTAGATGAGCCTACGTCCGCTTTGGATCCGGTGAACAGCGGCCGCATTCAGGAAACGCTGCGCGAAATGAACCGTCGGGGGACGACCATCTTTTTGACCACGCACAATATGCAGGAGGCCGAAGACCTTTGCCACCGCGTTGCGTTTCTGAACAATGGGGAAATTTCAGCTCTAGACACCCCGCAGGCATTGCGTTTGCAGTACGGCGATCGCTCCATTACCGTGACGACCCGGGAGGGGAAGCAGGTTATGGAGCAAAACGAAGCGAGTGCGGATCATGTAAGGAGCTTAATGAACAGCGGAGAGCTGCTGGCCATTCATTCCAATGAGCCTACGCTTGGCGATATTTTCGTGAAACTGACGGGGAGGGGACTTGAATGACGTTCTCTATGCGCCGTTTCAAAGCGATCGTCAAGAAAGAATGGAAGGACGCGATTCGGAATCCGCAAATTTTATTGAACGCGGGCATGCCTATTTTGATTGCCGTATTATTCAACCAAAAAGGGGCTGATCCGAGCGACCTTTCGTTTATCTCTGTTCCTATACTGGTTACCATATCCATTACCGGAGCTTTCGTTCAAGCGAATATGATCGCGGAAGAGAAAGAGAAAAATACGCTGCGTTCGTTAATGCTGTCGCCGGCTACGAAACTGGAGGTGCTTGCGGGCAAAAGCGCGACGACCACCTTATTTGCAATTATTGTCATCGCAGCGTGCTTGGCCATATCCGGCGTACCTCACGTCAATTACGCTTACTTGACGGTGTTGGCGATTTTATTGCTTCTTATCTTTATGGCTTTGGGTACGGTTATCGGCCTTATCGCGCGAACGGCATCGGAATCCTCCATCGTCGGCCTTCCCCTGCTTCTGCTCTTTATTTTCGGACCTATTTTTGTTCCCGATCTGGATATGCCCGCCTTGATGAACATCATTAACTTGCTGCCCTCGCATCAATTCGTGCTGGCGGTAACCGAGCTTCATCAGGAGGGCGGACTTTCTCCGATTCTAGGGAATTTGACCAACTTGATTGTATGGACGCTTATATCGGTGGCGTTATGCTTCCTCGTGTATGGGAAAAGACGGTTCGATAAGTAAAGCAGCGACGGCGCTATGCCAATAATAATGGAGATGGAGGAGTTTCGATGAATAAATGGATCAAAAACATCATTTTTGGCGTTGTCCTGCTCGCTGTATGCCTGGTTGTAAGAAAGCTGTGGTTGCCTGACGGGATCTTCGGTCTTTTCGATTAATTGCGATTGAAATCATTTAGCCTGAATGGGAGGCCGAACCTTCTGTCAGGCTTTTTTTATATAGAGACATAGTTTACCCATTAAACAAAGTCTGCTAATCTAGAATGATGGAAGCGTCTAGGCCTGGCATAAAATTATGAAAGAAGTTGAATCTTTGTGGGTTACATTCTGTTGCTGCTCGCGACATTGGCTTGGAGCTTCGTCGGAGTACTTGTCAAGACAGCGTCGACAATGGTGGACAGTTCGATTGTTTCGTTCGCGCGCTTTTTTTTCGGAGTCATTTTTCTTGGCGTCTATCTGTTTATTAGGGATGGCAAGCTTCAGCTTCGCATGGGGATGAAGTGGATTTGGATTGGTGCAATAGGGAAGGCCGCCAATTATACCTTTGAGAATATCGCGTTAAAAATCGGATATTCCTACGGCAATATTCTCGTCCAACCGGTTCAGACCGTCGTACTCTTGTTTGCGGCAGGGCTGTTGTTCAATGAAAAGATAACGGCGCGCGGATGGATCGCGGCTGCGTTTTGCGTCGTTGGCGTTATCGTCGTCGGCTGGAATGGAACGCCGATTGGCAAGCTCGCGGAGGGAAGCGGTCTGACGTCGGTGCTGTTCACGCTTGCCGGGATCGGCGCTGCCGTTCATGTATTAAGCCAACGAATGCTTCTCAAGAAGATGGATAACGGCAACATGAACTTATCGGTGTTCTTCCTGAGCACGTTAATCGTTACCGTTCCGATTCCGATCCAATCCCAAGGATTTATAGGTCCGGTTAGCGTATGGGCTTGGGGAGCCTTGGTGCTGCTTGGCATCATTACGGGTCTCAGTTTTTATTGGTTCGCGGAGGCCATCAAGCGGGTACCGTTCGCAGTCGTAGCCATTGTCGGCAACTGTACCGTTCTCTTTGCGTTATTGTGGTCGTTTTTGTTTTTTCAAGAGCCGATCACGATCTACCTGATTAGCGGTACGTTCATATTCGTAGCGGGAATTCTATTGCTGAATTTCCCGATACCGCGCCGAAGCGTCAAGGGGCTGCGCAGGTCCCCGACCACACTGAATAACTGAACAATGGGGAGTGTCGATTTACTCGTTATACCGAAAACTTATACATGATTATCCTTTCAAAAGATTTCGTCTCCATTTTGTCATTCATTTGGCTCTATTACAGTTGTACTAGCCTTTTGATTGGATTTCATCCAATCAAAAGGCTAAGAACGGGCTGAATTCAGGGTTTGATTGGATTTGGTACAGTCAAATGGAAGCCTACGGGCTGCTGGGTGCAAAAATGCCGGATTTGACTGCATGTTTTCCAATCAAGTGTCACTTTATCGGCGAATGTGCCCGATTAGACTGTATGAAATACAGGCAAGCGAATAGGAGTAAATGAGGACCTGTGCTTCGGATTTAGGACTGGATTGACCAACAGTCAAGAATCATGTTTCCAACGTCATTGCCAAGCTGGAATTACGCGATCGGACCCAGGTGGCTATTTTTGCGGTAAAGCATGGAATCGGTTTATAACGTTCTAAAGAAGGGTATAACGGTTCATATTCGGTTATCCAAGGAGGCTGCGAGTATGAGCGTGTTATTGAAGGATAAAGTAGCAGTTATTACGGGCGCGGGTTCTGGCATAGGCCGTGCGGCGGCGCTGCATTTGGCTCGGAACGGAGCAAATATATGCCTGTTCGATCTGAATAATAATCGGACCGAAGAGGCGGAGCAGGCTATTCACGATATGGGAGGGCAATCGTTATTCGTGGACGTGGACGTATCGGATCCGCAGCGGGTGCAGCAAGCGGTGCAGGCTGTGATCGAGCGCTTCGGGCGGATCGATATCGTATTCGCCAATGCAGGCATCAATGGCACGCTTGCCCCGATCGAGGACTTAACGCCGGAGGCATGGGACGAGACGCTGTCGACCAATCTGAAGGGAACGTTCTTGACCGTGAAATACGCGATTCCGCATATGAAACAAGATGGGGGCAGCATCATTATTACGAGCTCCATCAACGGAAGCCGGAAGTTCTCCGGATTCGGCATGTCGGCCTACAGCGCATCCAAAGCGGGCCAAGTCGCCTTTGCCAAAATGGCCGCCCTGGAGCTGGCCCGCTATAAAATCCGCGTCAACGTCATTTGCCCGGGAGCGATCGAAACGAATATCGGCGAAAATACCGATCGCACGAAGCAGGTCGATAAGATCAGCATTCCCGTCGAATACCCAGAGGGCAATCAGCCGCTTGAGCACGGTCCGGGCCAACCCGAGCAGGTAGCTGACCTGATTCTGTTCCTCGCCTCGGCGCAATCCAGTCATATCTCTGGAACAGAGGTATTCATAGACGGGGCGGAAACACTGTTATAGCAAATGGAGCGGGATGCTCTGCATGGCCTTTAATACAAAGCATCTGAAGCTTACCTGTGTGGTTTATAAACCTCAAAGGGACGCATCATTTCGAGATCTTCATGCTCAAGCATGTGGCAATGCCACACGTAACGTCCGGTGAAGGGCCCAAAGCGGGCTATAATGGTTGTGACGTAAGCAAAAGGGGCTTGAACCGTATCCTTTAATCCCCCCTCATAGGGGTGAGGAGGAGACGGTGGCCCCGTGAAAACAAGGGTTCTCGTTTTTTGAAATTGAGTAACATCAAAAGGCTGGCGTTCGATAATTTGAAAATCGACCAAATGAATATGGATGGGATGAGGATCATCATCGACGACGTTGATGAGTCGCCAAATTTCAACCGTATCCACTTCGATTTT
Source organism: Paenibacillus sp. 2TAB19 (assembly GCF_052115185.1). Taxonomy (NCBI): domain Bacteria; kingdom Bacillati; phylum Bacillota; class Bacilli; order Caryophanales; family Paenibacillaceae; genus Paenibacillus; species Paenibacillus sp. 2TAB19. The sequence continues at coordinate 172,280 of NZ_JBFRGE010000002.1, forward strand.
TTCGGATATGCGGTCCATCCACATTTTAGCACCCAGTAAGTTCAAAGACCTGCCGTATCGATCCTTGAATCGATCAAGCGTTAAATATCTTGTTCTCTTTGCCATCGTTGTTGGCAGTCGTTCGATTTCCCCAAGGTAATAAGGAATAGAGCTCGTATCTATGCTTTTCAATGGAACGAAGTGTTTATGGGGCAAATCATTTATTCATTTAACGTATAGAATATCAAATTGATAGTCACCCGTACGTTGGATTAACGCGTCATCTAATGCATCGTACAACGCCTTGACATCCTTAGCAGCATTAAGCTCCAACCCCAGCGCGAAAGCCGCTCCTCCATTTTGCTCAATCAAGCGGACAACTTCCTCGGCGGCATCCTTGCTTCTGCCATAGTGAACGGAAACCAAAGCACCCTCTTCTGCTAAGCGCAACGCGATGGCGCGTCGATCCCCCGGCTTGCTCCGGTAACGAGCGCAACTTTTCCATTCAGCTTTTTCATTTTCTCATCATCCTCTTCTTATTTCACTTTCAGTTTTAACATAGAAGGGATTTTGAGATGTTGCAGTCGTATTCGAAGCCGGATAATTGGCTAGTATGGTGGTAAACGGACTTTTTTGCAGGAGGATAATGAAATGAAATTCGAACTTGGCCGTTGTTTGCTGCAAGAGCGATTAGCGGAGGCCGGAATGACCGAAGAAGAGCTAGCCCAAGCGTTGCTCTACAAACGTGAGTTGATCTCCGATTATATGGAAAACAAGAGAGTGATGCCCTTGAAAAACGCTGTTGCCATCGCTCGTACGGTTGGTTGTAAGGTCGATGACCTGTATGAATGGATTGCCCCTGAATAGTTGACGCCTCATGCGCGCACAATGTAATTGGTAACGAAAAGAAGCAGAGGAGGCTAATACGATGAACATCCAGCGGGCACAGGAAATTGCGGCTTCGCCGACCATGGAGAACGTAGAGTATGACGGGGTTCGTATTTATATCCAGCATGTGAATGAAGAGAATGAGACAGCCAGAATATATCCGATCGATCAACCCGAGCAAGAGCAAGAAGTTCCCTTGCGAAGCCTCTCTGAACCTTCTTCGCAAGTGGCTATGGACGTCGAGCAAGTTGCCTGCAGGGTTCAAAGCGATTCCTAGTACCGCAACACGCGCAAAAAAACCGCAAGCGGGGCACTTTAACCAAAGTGTCAAGCTTGCGGTTTTTTAAACCTCATTATATTACTCGGTATACAATCGCCTCGTAAGGCAACATCTCAATGATCGTTTCTTGATTGGTTCTTTCGGCATTATTGCTAATGACGATGTCGCCAAGCTTCTCAAAGCCACACTCCGCGATGTTGCAGGTTGCGGGTTGATCCGAGATGTTCAGCAGAACGAGCCAGCATTCCTCACCCATCGTTCTCGTATAAGCGTAAATCTGCTCATGCTGGTCCAAGTAGGTTTCAAATTGTCCGTAAACCATAACCTCATTGCTTTTTCTTAATGCGATAAGTTGTTTATAGTAATAATAAACGGAGTTGTCATCTGCCAAGGCTTGCTCGACATTGATTTCTTTGTGATTCGGATTGACGCCAATCCATGGTTGGCCTTCCGTGAAGCCGGTTTGCGGCTCGGCGTTCCACTGCATAGGGGTACGGGAGTTATCGCGCGACAAGTGCTGCAGCTCCTTCAGCACCTCTTCCGGGTCGCGGCCTTTCCCGACTTCTTCTTTATACTTGTTTCTCATCGCTATATCATTGTAATCGTCGATGGAATCGAAACGAATGCCTGTCATCCCGATTTCTTCACCTTGATAAATATAAGGCATGCCCGGCAAGGTGTGAAGAAGGGTGGCAAAACATTTGGCCGACTGCTCGCGATATTCGGCATCGTTGCCGAAGCGCGTTACAAGCCGCGTATGGTCATGGTTGTTCAAAAACTGGGAGTTCCAGCCTTTGCCCCACAAGCCGTCATACCATCGCTTCTGGATTTGCTTGAAACGATGCATATCCCAATGGGCCATATAATCGCATACTTCGAAGTGGAACAACGTATTTAATTCGCCGCGGTCCTCGCCAACGTAGAGCACGCCGTCATCGGGGTTCACGAACGGAATTTCACCGACGGTAAACACATCGTAATGCTTGATCACTTTATCATGCATTTCCTGCAAGTACTCGTGAATGCCGGGATTGTTGCCCAAATACGAAATGTTCTCAGGCTGCTCGGAATCAGGGAAGCCAGGAATTTTCGCTAGCAGGTTGATCACATCCATTCGGAAGCCGTCGATCCCTTTATCCAGCCAGAAACGCATCAAAGCATAAACTTCTTCACGAACCTTCTCGTTCTCCCAATTCAAATCCGGCTGTTCGGCGGAGAAGGAGTGGAAGTAATACTCGCCCGTTGTTTCATCAAAGGTCCAAGCGGATGGAGCGAAGTAGGAGCGCCAATTGTTCGGTTCCTTGCRCCAAATGTAATAATCGCGCTTCGGGTGATCGACGGATGAACGCGACTCCTTAAACCAACTATGCTGATCAGACGTGTGGTTAACGACAAGATCCATAATGAGCTTCATGCCGCGATCATGCACGGCAGACAGCAGCTTCTCGAACGTTGCCATCGTGCCCGCCTTTGGCATAATCGAACGGTAATCGGCAATGTCGTATCCATTATCAACATCGGGCGAATCGTAGCACGGGTTCAACCAAATGACGTGGGCGCCCAGGCCTTGAATGTAATCCAGCTTGCTATACACGCCTTCAAGGTCGCCATAGCCATCACCGTTGCTATCATAAAAGCTGCGCCAATACACTTGATAGACGACCGCTTCTTTCCACCAGGTTTTGTTCATGTTGTTATCTACCCTTTCCTACTTCAACCGCATAGCCCGTCGTATTACGGAGCACATTCACATGCAGGTCTTGATTCGTCGTTGATCTTTGTAATTCGATACTTAAGTGGCCTCCGCCAATGGCAATTCGTTCAATCTTCAAGGTGTTCATCCCGCTTGGCATAGCCGGATGAAGCCGAATGGTTCTGGTTAAGGCATTGGGGAAAAGCCCCAAAGTTGATTGCGCTAGCACGACCGATACGGCGGCAGACCAGGCTTGCGGAGAGCATGTCGTCGGATAGGGGACGACGCCTTCGCCTTCACCCGCATATCCGCAAAACAATTCAGGGAATCGCGCATCATCGAAGGATAAAGAGGCTTCCAGCAAGCTGTCCATCAGCTGCACCGCTTCCGCCGTATAACCGAGACGGCTTAAGCCCAGCAGGATGAATCCATTATCATGAGGCCATACGCTGCCGTTGTGGTAGCTCATTGGATAATACCCCGTCGATTGATCGCTCATCGTTCGAATGCCGAAGCCGCCATTCATGTCCGCCGCGCTTAATCGCTCCGCCACCTTCGCCGCGCGATCTGTCTCCGGCAACCCGCAGAAGAGCAGGTGACCGGGATTGGATGTAACGGATTGAACAGGCTCTAGGCCGCGTTCAAGCGCTATGGCATAGTATTGATGTTCATCCATCCAATAGCGGGACTCGAATTGCTCCCGAAGATGGTCGGCCTCTTGATGCAGCTTCGTTCCCAGTTCGACATTGCCAAGGCTATCAAAGATCGCAGCGAGCTGCTGCTTGGCATAGTAGACATAACCCTGAACCTCGCTTAATGCAATAGGAGAGGACGCCAGACGTCCATCCGGATGGACGATACAGTTCGGCGAGTCCTTCCACCCTTGGTTGGGGAAGCCGAGCTCGGCTTCTTGATGGTAGGAGAGAAAGCCTCCGTATTTGCCGGAGGTGTTGTCAATCCACGCTAGAGCCTTTGTTACGGCAGGTGTTAGCTCTCGAACCAGATCTAGATCGCCAGTCCACTTGACGTATTCGGCAAGGACGACGAGAAATAACGGCGTTGCATCGACGGTGCCGAAGTATGGGCCGAACGGCGATTGTCCCGTAGCGACCAATTCGCCAAATCGTTTTTCATGCATGATTTTCCCTGGCTGCTCGTCTCGCGTAGCGTCATATCTGTCGCCTTGCCAAGCGGCCAATGTGCGCAAGGTTGCCTTTGCCGTCTCCGGTTGCAGCATTAGCATAGAGAGAGAAGTAATTAAGCTGTCTCTGCCGAACGGAGCCGCAAACCATGGCAGGCCGGCCGTAGGCATCTCGCCAAACCCGTAGTCAGACAACAACATCTTTAAATCCTGCACGCTTCGGTTAAATACACGATTAAATTGCGGATGATCGGTTTCTGCCATCATTCTTTCTTCCGTCCATGTACGGTAGCTGTCGGAGAGGGCCGTTAATCCTGATTTGAATGCTATGAAAGGTGTCTTTTTCAAACAATCCCACTGAGGGGTAATCATAAAATGAATCGAAACCGACTTGCGCGGCTGTAACAGACTGGAGAAACGAACATTACCGGCTTCACTCACCTCGGCAGGCTCCGAATCCCACTGAATGTGTATGAAGCGCTCCACGCCGTCCAAACCCGAGTATTGCAACGTTATAGCTTCGGAACCATAATCGGCATGACTGATTTGTCCAACCTCGCCGGTACGGTATTTGCGAACGAGAAACATATCTTGGAAGTCCCGGATGCCCGTCCTGCCGATATTGATCTGAAGTTTGGAGCGGACTTCCAAGATATGTTTCTCG